>QIGK01000126.1 GCA_003228875.1 Rhodobacterales bacterium | reverse complement strand
ATGGCGGAGCTGGAGCAGCGCCTTATTGAGGCCAAAGCGGCTGGCGCGCGGTTTATCATGATCGCCACCGACGGGGTGTTTTCGATGGACGGGCATTTGGCAAAACTGCCCGAGATCACGGCGCTGGCGCAAGAATACGGCGCCGTTGTGATGGTGGATGATTGCCACGCAACCGGGTTTATGGGCCCTCAAGGGCGCGGCACGCCGGCCCATTTTGATGTGGTTGACGGGGTTGATATTTTGACAGGCACGCTTGGCAAAGCATTAGGCGGCGCGATTGGCGGCTACATTGCTGGCCCACAGCCAGTGATCGATCTGCTCAGGCAACGGGCGCGGCCGTATCTGTTTTCCAATTCATTGCCGCCAATGATCGTGGCAGCAGGGCTGGAGGCGCTTGATCTAGTTGAACAAAGCGATGATTTGCGCGAAAAACTGTTTGAAAATACCGCCTTTTGGCGCTCAGGTTTGGAAAAACTGGGGTTTGATTTGCTGCCGGGTGAGCACCCGATTGTGCCGGTGATGCTAGGCGATGCCAAGCTGGCGCAGGAAATGGCGGCACAGTTGTTTAATGAGGGTGTGTTTGTGGCTGGATTTTTCTTTCCGGTGGTGCCAAAGGGCCTTGCGCGAATTCGCACCCAGATGAATGCGGCGCTTAGCCGTGATGATCTGGAATTTGCGCTGCAAGCGTTTGCAAAGGTTGGCAAGGTTTTGGGTGTGATTAAATGAGCGATAAACCCAATGGCATGAAAGCGCTGGTGAAAGCCAAAGCCGAAGCAGGCCTGTGGATGCAGCGCGAACCGGTGCCGGAAATTGGCCCCGATGATGTGCTGATCAAGATCAACAAAACTGGTATTTGCGGCACCGATATTCATATCTGGAACTGGGATGAATGGTCCCAAAAAACCGTGCCGGTGCCGTTGATCACCGGCCATGAATTTGCTGGTCAGATTGCCGAGCTGGGTAAAAATGTCAGCGACTTATCCATTGGCCAGCGGGTGTCCGGCGAGGGGCATCTTATAGGTAAAAAAAGCCGCGCCAGCCGCGCCGGAAAATTTCACCTTGATCCCGAAACCCGTGGTATCGGGGTTAATGAACCGGGCGCGTTTGCTGAATTTTTGCGCCTGCCTGCTTTTAATGTTGTGGTGTTGCCCGATGCTATCAGTGATGACATAGGTGCCATTCTGGACCCGCTTGGCAACGCAGTGCATACTGCGCTGTCGTTTGATCTGATCGGTGAGGATGTGTTGATAACCGGTGCCGGACCAATCGGGATTATGGCGGCGGCGGTGGCCAAACACATTGGCGCGCGCCATGTGGTGATTACCGATATTAACCAGGATCGGCTGGATCTGGCCGGCAAAGTTGCTGATGTGAGCGCGGTTAATGTTGGCACGACCGATCTGAATGAAGTTTCCGCCGGCTTGGGGATTGTTGAGGGTTTTGATGTTGGCTTGGAAATGAGCGGCTCGCAATTGGCGCTGGACCAGATGGTCGGGGCAATGGTGATGGGCGGGCGTATTGCCATGCTGGGTATACCGCCGGGGAAATCGGCGGTGGATTGGTCTGCCATTGTGCTTAAATCCATCACCATCAAGGGGGTGTATGGGCGCGAAATTTTCGAAACATGGTATAAAATGCTGGCAATGTTGCAAAACGGGCTGGATATAAGCGCGGTCATTACCCACCGGCTTGCGATTGATGATTTTGAAGCCGGATTTGCGGCGATGAAATCTGGTTCCAGTGGCAAGGTTGTGCTGGATTGGACAGATGCAATGGGCAAAACGGCATAAAACATGCCGCAACACCCAATGAAACACTTGCGCTTGGGCATAGACGCAAGCGCCTATTCAGGCTAGCCTTTGAAAGCACTAGCGCTGGACATCGTTGAAAGTGGGAAAGTCTATGGAAACCAAATGGCTCAAAGATTTTCTTGTGTTGAGCGAATTGGGGAATTTTCGGCTGGCGGCCTTGCAGCGCAATGTCTCTCAGCCTGCCTTTAGCCGCCGCATTCAGGCGCTTGAGGCGTGGATCGAATCTCCGTTGATCGACCGGTCCAGCCGCCCTTCGCAATTAACCGCAGCGGGCAGACTATTTTTGCCGGTTGCGCAAAAAATCATTGATACAGTCAAAGCAGGAAAAGCCGATGTTAAAACCCAATTTTTGCAAGAGAAAGAAAAAATCAGGTTTTCGACGCTCGGCACGATCGCACAAATTTTTATGCCGGTCTGGCTTAGAAGCCTGCAACCTTTTACTGATGTAGACCAATTTGTGGTCAACACCGAATATGTCGGATTTGCCAGCCATTTTTCGGCGCTGGAACACAGTGATGTCGACTTTTTTATTGGCTATCTGGATCCCCGTATAAAGATGAGGCAGGATGAAACGCTTTTCCCATCCTTGCTGCTTGGCAAAGAATCATTGGTTCCGGTCTGCGCCTCACATAAAAACGGCGAGCCAAGATGGTGGTTGCAGGACAAACAAACGGAATCAATTTCCTGTCTGCATACCTTTCCCGACAATTCTCCTTGGCCAATCAAATTCCATATGGAAACCAAATATAGCGATCTTGATTTCAAATCGGTTTACAATTCTTCAACCGGAACAACCCTGAAAGCAATGGCAATTGAAGGGTTTGGCATGGCTTGGCTGCCCCGCACGCTGGTGGCCAAAGAACTGAAATCCGGCCAGCTTGTTCGCGCAGCTGAACGCGCTGACGATATCCTTGTTGAAATCAGAATATTTCGTTGCCTGAATAATAACGAGCATCGCGTTGCCCATTTTTGGAATGCCTTGCGGAAACAAGCAAATCTGGAATCCAAAAACTCACAGGCGCGAATTGCGCATGACTCCGCTGCGTAATGTCTAACGATAACATAATTTTATAACTTTTATAGCCGTGACACTAATGTTGTCTCGGCAATTTTATATGTCGCGCCAGTATGCTTTGTTAGGCTTTACATTCCATCACAGCCAATTATTGCACCATTAAAATCCATTGCCATATCCTTGCCGTCTGATAGCGTGTGTGGTCCCGCTGCCGCTTCATCCCGTGGTCACTATGAACTGCTGAATTGCAAACGAAAGTAGAGGTAACGCACCAAAACGATGCGATGCTAATCCTGAGCCTGTCTTGTAAAGTTTTAGCAATTTAGATCGATAACAATACTGAGAATGAATATTAAGTGATGCGAATATTGCATGATTGTTCTCAAAATCGGTATTGGACTTTCTTTGGATATACTCGCAAGTTTGAAGCACGATATCTGGGAGGATAACCGGTGCGTGCTTGGATAGATGTCAGCAATGCTCATGCTTAATATCGTGAGGGATTGCTCGAGCGAAAGTATCTGTGTTCCGGAAATGCCATAAATTAGGGAGATTAAAAATGAGACTATTTTCGACACTCTTGCCGAGCAAGGGTAAAAAGTCAAAATTCGAAGTGGTGAGGACAGCCACAGCATTTGCCGTTGCAGCTGCGGTTACAACTTCGCTTGGCGCTGGCGCTGCCATTGCCGAGCAAGACGGCCGCACCAATCTCAAAATTGCGATGCCGGGTACCTGGGCGGTGCACGGTCCGACAGCAACCAACAATTTTGGTGCGCGCGTCATCTATTCGATCTACGATAGGCTGGTTTGGCGTGACTTTCTGTCCAATCCCGACGGCAGTGGGGCAGAACTTGTGCCCGGTCTGGCGGAATCTTGGGTGCAGGTAACGCCCACCGAATGGGATTTTACCATCCGTCAAGGTGTGTTGTTCCATGATGGAACCACGATGACCACAGCCGACGTCGCGTTCTCGATCAACAACACATACGGCGACGGTGAAGAGCCATTTGCGGCTTCTGGCACGATTGCAAGGGTCACCACCAAGAACCCCGATCCGGCATTGCTGGCGCGCATGGCGACAGCGATGGGCAATATCTATCCGCAGGCTTACTACGAGAGTGTGGGCAAAGATGGCTTTGGCCGTGAGCCGATCGGCACCGGCCCTTATAAATGGGGTGGTCGGGTGACCGGCGAGTCCATTACACTTGAGGCGTTTGATGATTACTGGGGTGGCACACCACCGCTGAACTCAATCACTTTCTTGGAAGTGCCTGAGACATCTTCTCGAATCGCTGGTCTGCTGACCGGCGAATATGACATCGTAACGTCCCTGCCACCCAACCAAACCGGCCCAATCGACAATGACGACGCCACTGAAATCCGTGCTGTCAGAGTTGAAAACGTCCACATGATCACCTTCCGTCAATGGAAAGAGGGCAATGTGGCCGCTGACAAGCGGATCCGTAAAGCTATGGCACTGGCGCTGGACCGTGAATTGATGGCTGACAGAATCTGGAACGGCCTGACAGAAGCGGGAACCTATGATTTCCCGGGTTATGGTGAGTATTATCAGAATCGGGCAGCGTTGCCGTTTGACCCAGAAGGCGCAAAAGCGCTGATGGCTGAAGCCGGTTATAACGGCGAAGAAATCCATCTTCGGGTTGTCAGTGGCTGGTATGTCAACATGGACCGCGCAATGGCTGTTGCCACCGAAATGTGGAAAGAAGTTGGTCTGAATGTTCGGGTTGAGTTCATCGAAAACTGGGGCCAGATGGGTGAAGAAGGCGATGGTTATGCTTCTTCTGACAACATGTGGATGACCGATCCCGCTGGTGGCTTGTGGTTTAGCTGGGGCCGTGAAGGCGGACACCGTCTGAATGACTGGCCTGAAAAGGGCGTTGTTCCGGCAAACGTCCTGGCGTTTGGCACTGCCATCGAGCAGGGCTCGGACTTTGAGACCCGCGCTGCAGCATACAATTCACTGCTGGACATCTGGGACGATGAAGTACCATCAATTCTCTTGTATCGCCCGGTAGAAGCTTACGGTGTGCGCAAAGATCTTGACTGGACACCCTATACGTTCTTTTGGATGGACTTCCGCACAGCTAATATCAGCGATATGCGCTAAGCAACGTTAAAAAAACTGGATGGGCCACCGGCAATGCCTTCGGCCCATCCGACAACCAACCAAACGCGTCAGTTCATTAAAGAGAGCGCCACAAATTGACCCGATATATCCTCATCAAAATTCTAAGAAGTTTTCTTACTCTGTGGATCGTAGTGACAGCCGTGTTTTTTGTGCTGCGCGCCTCAGGTGATCCGATTTATAGTGTGTTTTCACTTGGCACACCCGAAGCAACGCTAGACGTTTTCCGGGTAAAGTGGGGCATCGACAAATCTATGATAGAACAATATTTCATCTATGTTTCCGACATTTTCAAAGGTGATTTTGGCACCTCGTTTTTCGATGGCCGTCAGGCTTGGGATATTGTTATGGAACGTGTCCCCAAAACACTGCTGCTGGGAGGCGTTACCTTTAGTATCAGTGTTGTTATAGGCGTTGTTCTTGGGGCCATTGCTGCCCTGAAACACGGTACTTTTTGGGATCGCGGTATCATGACCGCTGCTGTGGCTGCATTTTCAATGCCAAGCTATTTTTTGGCGCTACTGCTGATCCTGTTATTTTCGCTGCAACTTCGTTGGCTACCCACCGCTGGGGCATCCACGTGGCAGCACATTATTTTACCGGCAACCACATTGGGCCTGACCTTGGCTGGCTCTATCGCGCGCTTCACCCGTTCTGCAATGCTTGAAGTGTTGCGACAGTCATATATGCGCACCGCGCGGGCTAAAGGTGCCTCAAGGTTCCGTCAGATCGCATGGCATGCATTACCCAATGCTGCCATTCCAACTGTTACGGTGATTGGTTTTCAGCTGGGCTGGTTAATTGGTGGTTCAGTAGTGATCGAGACAGTATTTTCGTGGCCCGGCGCTGGACGATTGTTTATCACCGCCGTTGGTGTGCGCGATTTTGCAGTCGTGCAATTATTTATTCTGATGGTCGCATCAACCGTGATCACTGCTAACCTTCTGGTAGACATATTATATGGATATCTCGACCCGCGCATCAGTGTGACCGGAGATTCAAAATGAAGCGTGCGTCCAAAGAAACCGGGTCAACCAACCCCACAACTCCCAGGGGTCGGTTGCCAATACGGCGTCGTTCGCTGGTCAAGCGTTTAGGCCTGACTGGCGAATGGCTGGTAACAGCAGCGATGATTTACATCGCGTTCATCTTGTTTGTTTCAGTGTTCGGATTCCTGTTTCAGCCTTACCCGCACACCCAGACCAATTTATTTAACCAGTTGCAGCCGCCGGCATTTATGCAAGGCGGTTCTTGGGAACATATCTTGGGCACTGACGATCTTGGCCGCGATGTTCTTAGCCGGTTGATCAAGGGATTACAGCTTAGCGTGCTGATTGGCGTGATCGGCACTGCCATTGGTGCAGTGCTTGGCAGCTTTCTGGGTATCGTGGCAGCACATTTTCGCGGCTGGGTCGAAGAAATTCTAATGATGCTGGTCGATGTGCAGGTTAGCCTGCCATTCATCATTTTTGCACTGGCGGTGCTGGCGTTTGTTGGCAACAGCCTGACGATATTGATTATCGTTGTTGGCATTGATGGCTGGGAGCGTTATGCACGCCTGTCCCGCTCCATGGTGCTATCAGCCAATCAACAGGATTATGTGCTGGCGGTGCGCTCGCTCGGGCTAAGCAATACTAAAATCTATAGCCGCCACGTTCTGCCCAATATCATGGGCACGCTGATCGTGCAGATGACCATCAACCTACCCGGCGTTATATTGCTTGAATCAACGCTAAGCTTCCTTGGTCTGGGGGTGCAGCCACCGCTGACCAGCCTTGGCCAGATACTGGGTGTTGGCCGTGATTATCTAATTTTAGCGCCTTGGATCGCAGTCGCGCCGGGCTTGGTAATATTTTTCCTGACGCTATCAATTGCCATTGTTGGCGACTGGCTGCGCGACCGATTGGACCCGACCTTGAAATGAGTGGTGAAGCAAAACATACAACCCCTGCGCCGGGCGCAACAGAAGCCGAACCTTTGTTTCAGGTGCGCGATTTATCTGTGGTTTTTGATACGCCGGACGGCACTGTTCAGGTGGTCGATAGCGTTAATCTTAAGGTCAGCGCCGGACGAACACTCGGACTGGTGGGTGAAAGTGGCAGCGGCAAAAGCGTAACCTGTCTGGCCGCGCTTGGTTTGTTGGCATCCCGCGGGCGGGTGACCGGTGGCAAGGTTATGTTTAACGGGCGGGATTTGCTGAAAATTGATGATGCAGAGATGTCCAAGCTACGCGGTTGCGAGGTCGCTATGGTGTTTCAAGATCCGATGGTATCGCTAAACCCGGTGCGCACCATCGGTTGGCAAATATCGGAATCAATTTTCTTACATCAGGGCTTATCGCGCGATGCAGCTGCAAAGCGCACGATTGAACTGCTTGATATGGTTGGCATCCCCAATTCGAAGTCGCGGGTTTTGGAATACCCACACCAGTTTTCAGGTGGCATGAGCCAACGCGCCATGATCGCCATGGCCATTGCCTGCCAGCCCAAATTGCTAATCGCGGACGAACCGACCACAGCGCTGGATGTGACCATTCAGGCGCAAATTCTAGAATTGCTGTCGGACCTGAAAAAAGAACTGAACATGGCGCTGATCCTGATCACCCATGATCTGGGGGTGATCGCTGAGGCGGCTGACGATGTGGCGGTTATGTATGCGGGCCGCGTGGTTGAGGAAGCCCAAGTGCTGGATCTGTTTGATGCACCGCTTCACCATTATACACTGGGCCTGCTAAATTCCCTGCCTCGAGTCGATCGAAAGATTGACCGGCTAAGCGCCATTGAGGGTGCTGCCCCGCCGCCGCAGGAATTTGTCACTGGCTGCCGGTTTGAACCACGCTGTGGCCATTGCAATGCTTCTTGCACCGGCACCCGACCCGAATTTACCGATATCAGCGCCACGCATCGCGTGGCCTGCAAACATCCGATGAGCGTGTCGTCATGAAAGTCACTGAAACTAAACCCGAAGCTTTGATGCAAGTGCGCGACATTGTCCGCCACTTTTCCGGGCCGCGCACATCCTTTTTTGGCCCACGCAAAGTCGCGCATGCAGTCAACGGTGTTTCGCTTGATTTATATCCCGGCGAAACGCTGGGACTGGTTGGTGAAAGTGGTTGCGGCAAGTCAACTATCGGCCAGTTGCTGTTAAACCTGATTGAACCAACATCAGGTTCGGTGACCTTTTTGGGCCAAGATATTACCAAAGCCGACAAAACGGAATGGCGGCGTTTGCGTAGCGAAATGCAATTGGTTTTTCAAAATCCGCTGGGCGCATTGAACCCGCGCCTGACCATTGGCAAACAAATCCGCGAACCGCTGGACATCCATGATGTTGGTGACGAAGCCGGACGCGACAGCAAAGTGCAAGAGATGTTCGAGGCGGTCAGCCTGCCACCCCATCTGCTGGCGCGATACCCCCACCAATTATCCGGTGGCCAGCAACAGCGCGTGGTGATTGCACGCGCCCTGATCATCAGCCCAAAGCTGGTTGTGTGCGACGAAAGTGTTTCAGCGCTTGACGTATCGGTGCAGGCACAGGTGGTTAATTTGCTAAGTGATCTGCAAAAGAAGCTTGGCCTGACCTATCTGTTCATCACCCATGACCTTAGCGTTGTGCGACACATATCAAACCGCATCGCAGTGATGTATCTGGGCCGCATTGTGGAACTGGCTGACAGCGAAACATTGCTTGAAAACCCGATCCACCCTTATACCCGTGCATTGATTTCGGCAGTGCCGGTGCCCGACCCACGGGCGCGGGCCTCGCGCGCGGTTATCAAAGGTGAGCCGCCAAACCCGTTTAACCCGCCTTCTGGTTGCGCTTTTCACGCGCGCTGCGCGCATGCAGACACCCAATGCCGCACCCATCTTCCCGAATTTCGCGCCATCGGGGAAAAACACATGGTGGCGTGCCACCACGCTGAAGCTCTGGTGGGTAAATCCAACACAGACGCAAACTAAATTATGAAAATAGTCACTTATAATATTCAGTTTGGGCTTGGCAAAGACGGTCACAATGACCTGCAAAGAATTGCCAATGCTGTTGACGGGGCTGACATAATCGCGTTGCAGGAAGTTGAGCGGAACTGGCAGCACAGCGGCCATGTTGACCAACCTGAAAAGCTGGCCGGCTTGCTATCCGAATATTACTGGGTCTACAGCCCCTATTTTGATGTGAATGCCAGCCACAAAAAACCTGACGGAACCGTTAAAAATGCCCGAAGGCAATTCGGAAATATGGTTTTGTCAAAAAATCCAATCCTGTCAACCCGGCTGTTTCCGCTGCCAAAATCCAACATACTGGACCAAAGGAATATGGCAGTTGGGATGCTGGAAACTGTTATCAGCCAAACCGATGCTGGGGCATTGCGAATATACAATATCCATTTATCCGCTAAATCCTCGGCCGACCGAATAACCCAAATTGAACGTATACGCGACACCATCACCAGCGCACCTGCTGAGGGCAATGCGTGGACGGGTAAAAGCATCGACCCGTTATGGCACGAAGACAAGCACGCCCTGCCAATGCCAGAAGAATTTGTGCTGTTGGGGGATTTTAACCACGGACCAGACGCACCGGAATACAGCCTCCTGACCAAAGCAGCTGCGGGCCAAGATAAATTGTTTGATTGCTGGACGCTGGCTGGAAACGCGCCAAATGACGGCGCAACCTATTTTCCGGCAACAGCCCCGCAAAATGGCAGCCGAATTGACTTTGCTTTTGTCGATCACCGTATGAAACAAACCATCCAAAAAGCATGGATCGACAACGACGCACAAGGGTCAGACCACCAACCCTACTGGATCGAAATTGACGATTCTAAATTTAATAACCACCTAAAACGTGAACGATGAACCATCGAAAGCCAACCTTATGAGCACTCGTTTTTTTTCAAAGGCCGGAAAGTTTTTTCGCGGTAATATGCACACCCACTCGACCCGTTCAGATGGGTTATTAGACCCAAAAGAAGTTTGTCGGCGCTATCAGGCAGAGGGCTACGACTTTATCGCTATAACCGATCATTTTGTCGGATTATTTGACTATCCAATCACGGATACCAGCGATTGTCGCAATAATGATTTTACCACCATTTTGGGGGCGGAACTGCACACCGGCACGATGGAAAACGGCCATCTTTGGCATTTGGTGGCGCTGGGCCTTCCCATTGGGTTTACCCCGCCGAATGCGCCAAATTTCCGACCGGTCAAGGGATCTGAATCTGCCGCTCATATAGCACAACGCGCCCGAGACGCGGGGGCTTTTGTATCTATTGCGCATCCGCATTGGTCAGGCATGACCGAGGCCGACGCCCGCACCATCACCGCCGCCCATGCAGTAGAAATTTACAATCATGGTTGCGTCATAGATAATGATCGTGGCGAAGGTTTTGTAACGTTGGAACACCTGTTAAACGATGGCCGTCGTTTGAACCTGACCGCCACTGACGATGCCCATTTTAACACACCAGACCATTTTGGCGGCTGGGTTATGGTTAAGGCCAGCGAAAACAAACCAGAGGCCTTGCTCGCGGCGCTATTGGCAGGGGAATATTACTGCAGCATCGGGCCGCAGATAAACGATATTCGAATTTTGGATGACACCATCGAAGTCGACTGCTCCGCAGCCGCAACCATAATTGTGCAAGGTAAAGGCACATCAATGGCAACCCTGCACGGCGAAAGCATGACAACCGCCACGCTTTCGCGAGAGCGGCTGGCCACGTCACCATGGCTGCGTGTCACGGTTATTGATCGCGCCGGCAAACGGGCCTGGTCTAACCCCATATGGCGGGACGACTTAGGTGAAACAGTGCCAGAAACCGTATAAAGGCTGACAATCGCGCCGCAGAATCGATTTTAATTGACCGCAGAAAATCCTTAATCTCCCTTATAAATAAGGAGATCAAGGATGTCACTGGGTTTGTAAAACTGTACCCGAGGCCGGACTCGAACCGGCACACCTTGCGGCGGGGGATTTTGAATCCCCTGCGTCTACCAATTCCGCCACTCGGGCACACGCAAGCCACCGTTTAACGAAGCCCTTTGGAGGCGTCAATCGCTATAACCAAAATGTTTACGCCAAGGCTGTAAAATTTCCACCGCCTCGGGTATCAAGTGTTCATAATGCTTCCAGCACGCCACCGCCGATTTATACAACGGTTACGCCAATTGCTCAGCTTTTTTGAATTAACCGGCCTCGGTAAATTTGGAAATTTTAGAAAATGTGATTTGTTTCGCGTTTATGGAGGTCTTTCAGTTTTTCGTCTTTTAGCCCAAGCCTGTCCAAAAAACGAGACACAGCTTGACCTTGGCGCAACAAAATGGTCGAAGGTTCCCAAAACGGAACCACAATAATGCTTTTGAAACTTTACAATTGGACAATCCGTCTTGGCCAAACCCGCTATGCGCTCTGGGCGCTGGCATTTGTCGCCTTTATTGAAAGTTCGATTTTTCCAATCCCGCCTGATGCGTTGATGATCCCGATGATCATCGCCGCGCCGCGCCGCGCCTTTCTAATTGCTGGGGTGGCCACGGTGGCGTCGGTATTGGGCGGCGGGCTGGGCTATTATATCGGTGCCACACTTTACGAAAGTATCGGCCAGCCGGTTCTGGAGTTTTATGGCAAATCCGACAAATTCGAAGCCTTGAAAATCGCTTACAATGAAAGAGGCATCTGGGCAGTGTTGATCGCGGGGCTTACGCCGTTTCCTTACAAGGTCATCACCATTCTATCCGGCGCAACCGGCCTTAATTTCGCGGTATTCATGGCTGCAAGTGTTGTTGCACGCGCGGCGCGGTTTTTTATTATTGCAACATTGTTATGGAAATTCGGACCCGCAATTAAAGCTTTTATAGAGCGCAGGCTTGGTTTAGTTTTCATCATAGCGCTGGTATTGTTGATCGGCGGATTCTTTTTGGTGAGATATTTATAATGCAAAAAACAGCGCTTGTTGCAGGTCTAGGGTCAGCGGCGATGCTGCTGGGTGCGTTTTACTTCCAGTATTTCATGGATCTGGCCCCGTGCAAAATGTGTATCTGGCAGCGTTGGCCCCATGGTATTGCAATCATTCTTGGCCTTATCGCATTTTTCGTGCCCATTCGCGCATTAGCGCTGGCGGGCGCGGCGGTTGTCTTGGCAGGCGCAACAATAGCTGGGTATCATGCAGGGGTAGAGCTTGCTTGGTTTGCCGGCCCTGATACCTGCACATCAGCAGACATCACCAATCTGTCTGCCGAAGCATTGATGGCGCAAATTCTTTCGGCACCGGTTGTGCGCTGTGATGAAGTGGTTTGGAGCCTGTTTGGCCTGTCCATGGCCGCTTGGAACGGGGTTATTTCTGTGGGGTTGGCTGGCATTTGGCTATTGGCCTTCAAAAAAGCCTCGACAGCTTAAATTTTTACCCTGTTTTGCCCTGTTTACAGAATTGCGTATTGACGGGGCAATAGGGGGTGGGTATTCACCCCACACAGAAGATGATGGGCGTCAGGCCGCAAGGTGTGGCAGGGGACTGTAACTCCCTCGAGGCGACTCACGCCTGGTTCGATTCCAGGGTCGCCCACCACTTCTGCGGTTTATTCGATAGACCAGAAAGGTCCGATATGACCCCGCGCAAACATAAAAAACCCGAATGGATTGTTGAAAAGGAACGTGCCAAGCGCGGTGACGCAGCCGAAACCTTTTGGCTTTTTGGCATCCATGCAGTGCGCGATGCGCTGATCAATCCAAAACGTGAAAAACTGCGCTTGATGGTGACGCTTAACGCGTCAAACCGCCTTGAAGAAGCGATCAAAATCTCGGGCATGGAAGCCGAAATTGTTGATCCCCGGAATTTTTCCGCGCCGATAGACCCGCAATCCGTGCATCAGGGTGCAGTGCTGGAAGTGCGCCCGCTTGACTGGGGTTCGGTATCGGAATTATGCGCCCCCAAAGACGACGCGCCGATTGTGTTACTGCTTGACCGCGTTAGCGACCCCCATAATATCGGCGCCATACTACGCAGTGCTGAAGTATTTGGCGCCCGCGCAGTTATCGGCCCGCACCGTCATTCCGCACCCGAAACCGGCGCATTGGCCAAAACCGCATCCGGTGCGCTGGAACGTCAGCCATATCAACGGGTGCCAAACCTTGCCAAAGCGATGAATTCATTACGCGAAATGGGTTATTTTATTATCGGCCTTGATGGTGAGGCCGAAATGACCCTTGAAAAAGCCACAGCTGACTTACCCAATGTGCCCATTGCGCTGGCATTAGGTGCTGAAGGGCCGGGTCTGCGCGAATTAACCAAAAAAACCTGCCACCGCATGGCAAAAATCCCTTTTTCTGGCGAATTCGGATCATTAAATGTTTCCAACGCTGCGGCGATCTCGCTTTATGCAACAAGTTTATGGAAATCTGGTTTCAACAGTTAACGTGCTGTTCAATTTTCCGTTGGGGACGTTCAAAACGCCGCCAAACCGTTTATACTTGGCGAAATCAAAACGGAGAATTACCATGATCACCCGACGTCTTACACTTGCTTTATTGGCCAGCGCCATTGCTGTGCCAACTTTTGCAGCAGAACATAAAATCTTTAAAACCAATGGTATTGCCATAAATGGCTATGATACAGTGGCCTATTTCACCCAAAGCCAACCGGTTGAGGGATCCAGTGATTTTCAACACGATTGGATGGGGGCAACTTGGCAATTTTCCAGCGCTGAAAATCGTGATTTATTTGCCGCGAATCCAGAACAATACGCGCCTCAATTTGGCGGTTATTGTGCCTTCGCCGCATCCAATGATGCACTGGCCCCAAGCATTCCTGAGGCTTGGACGGTCCACCAAGGCAAACTTTACCTAAATTTCAGTTTGCGCGTCCGCGATCTTTGGCAAATGGATATAAACAATTATATCGCCTTGGCCGAAGGATTCTGGCCGGGTCTTGCCGGCTAACATCTGCTCACGTTGTTGCGAGCAACCCTTTATATTGATTAATCAATCCATAACTATAAACCGAAGCAGGAACCGGAACACCCCTGCTTTATCTCACTGTCCCTCGTTCCGACTTCGCCCGAGCTTTGTCTCGGGCGTTTTTTTGTGGCGGCGCGCGATTGGTGCGGTTAGGCTCCTGAAGATGTCATATTCTGATGATTTTTTGCGTGATATTCTTAAATCTACCACAACCATTGCCACGGTTGGTATTTCAACCAACCCGATCCGGCCCAGCTATTTTGTCGGACGATTTTTGAATCGACGCAATTACCGGATTATTCCCGTTAACCCAGCCTATGCCGATGAAACCCTGTTTAAAGAACCGTTTTACCCTAGCCTTAGCAAAATTCCAGATGCCGGCCCTATTGAAATGCTCGATATTTTTCGGCGATCAGATCAAGTTTTGCCAATTGTTACCGAAGCACTGGAAACCCTGTTGCCGCGCGGGCTGCGCACGGTCTGGATGCAAATCGGTGTGATAAATTCTGAGGCCGCTGATCTTGCCACAGCAGCGGGGTTGAATGTGGTGATGAATCGATGTCCAAAAATCGAATATCAACGCTTGTTCGGAGAATTGCGTCAAGGCGGGTTTAACACTGGTCTGATTTCGGCTAAATTGTCCTCCTAACCATTCTACATTCAGCCAGTAATTATGCTAGGCTGGGACATTAGCAAAAACAATAATTAACCAACGAGGACAACCATGACCGACACTCCTTATGGCTTTGATACATTGCAAGTTCACGCAGGCGCACGGCCTGATCCGGCCACCGGCGCGCGCCAAGTTCCGATTTACCAGACAACCGCATATGTTTTTCGCGACGCAGACCATGCCGCGGCACTATTTAACCTGCAAGAAGTGGGTTATATCTATTCTCGCCTGACCAACCCCACCGTAGCCGCATTGCAAGAACGGGTGGCAACGCTGGAAGGCGGTGCGGGGGCAGTTTGTTGTTCTTCGGGCCATGCAGCACAGATCATGGCGTTGTTTCCACTGATGAGACCCGGCGATAATGTGATTGTTTCGACTCGGCTTTATGGTGGCTCCATTACCCAGTTCAGCAATACCATCAAACGGTTTGGCTGGTCGGCAACATTTGTTGATTTTGATGATCTTGACGCGATGCAAGCCGCCAGCGACGAAAACACCAAAGCCATTTTTTGCGAAAGCATTTCCAACCCCGGCGGTTATCTGACCGATCTTCCGGCCATCGCAAAAATCGCTGACAACATTGGCGTGCCGCTGATTGTTGATAACACCCTTGCCAGCCCATACCTGTGCAAACCCATTGAAATGGGTGCCACGCTGGTGGTGCATTCCATGACCAAATACCTGACTGGAAACGGCACCGTAACTGGCGGCGTTGTCGTCGATAGCGGCAATTTTGATTGGTCAGCGTCAGATAAATTTCCGTCGCTTTCGCAACCTGAACCAGCCTATCACGGGCTGAAATTTCACGAGACATTCGGAAATCTTGCCTTTACTTTTCACGGCATTGCCATCGGCCTGCGCGATCTGGGCATGACCTTAAACCCCCAAGCTGCCCATTACACCTTATTGGGCATTGAAACCCTTTCCTTGCGCATGCAGCGTCATGTTGAAAATGCGGTGAAAATCGCCAACACGGGTTCACTGTAAGCGTTGGTTCGCCCCCACATTTCTTATCGCGCGTTGATATGCGATTCCGTCCTTTCATAGATTTGAAGGGAGTTTCTCTA
>QIGK01000143.1 GCA_003228875.1 Rhodobacterales bacterium | reverse complement strand
GCTGAAAAATACCGCCAACGGATTGCAGATATCAAAAACCCTGAATTGGCGATGGCTGTTGCCAAGGGGTATCACAAGTTGCTGGGTTATAAAGATGAATACGAGGTGGCGAGGCTGCACCGCGAAACTTTGCAAGCGGCTGTGGACGCACATTTTGACGGAGTTCAAAAAATCAAATTCCACATGGCACCGCCCTTGTTTTCAAAGAAAGACAGGAACGGCCATTTGATCAAACGAGAATTCGGCCCATGGATGATGAAAGCGTTTGGCCTGCTGGCACGCATGAAACCGTTGCGCGGCACACTGTTTGACCCGTTTGGGCGCACGGCTGAACGCAAGATGGAGCGGGCCTTGATTAAGCAATATGAGGGTGATCTGGAGCTGATTTTGACATCTGAGCAACAGGACACCGTCATTCAGCTCGCGGAGTTGCCCCTGAAAATTCGCGGTTTTGGTCATGTTAAACAAGCCGCAGTGGCTAAAGCGGCCAAGGAACGGGAGGCACTGCTGGCCGCGCTTAAATCAAGTGGTACCCCACTTAACATCGCGGCGCAGTGATTGGCGGGTAGTTTAATATGTCAGTAAAAAATAGGCTGCTACAGTAAAAGCAACGGTAATTATTAGATTCGCGATATAATATGATCGCTGTCTAAACCCTTGTGCCCAGCGCAAGACCACTCGAACAAAGCCGATATTTGCCGGGTCACGGTAGTGAGCCACATAGGAATAGAACCAGCTTAAGCCAAAAACCAATCCAACAATGTGAAATGGTTTTGCAGCAATAAAGCTGGTAAATGCAATCAACAAATAGTGCGGCTCAATTGCGATATCTGGTTTTAGCCGTACTAAAAATGTTGCTGAAATAATCAGCCCAAACAGGGCAAAGAAAAAGTTTCTGACGGTTTCAACCCGCGCTAATTTCTTCTGGTCAAAATGCTGAATTTCCTGCCGCGAAATCGCTAGTGATTCCTCAAGTTCATCATTGTGAAATGCATGCAGGTCCTTGGATTCACCCGCAAAGGCCTTTTCAAAAGATTTAGCATAGGCCAATATGCCCGAAGCTCGAAACAGCGTTTTTTCATTACGAAAGCGTTTCGATCTGATCACCGCCCGATATAACGCATGCTGGGTGTCGATGATCCAATCATTCTGGGTCTCAAGGGTTATTTCACTAAGGCGGATCAAGGCATCATGATTTGGCTCATGGTGTTGGTGAACATGAGCTATATCTTTGAAAAAATAGTAAAATTGATCGGCCACGATTTGGCACAGCGTTGGTTGTTCAATGTATTCATTTGCAGAAAAGTCAAATGCTAGCTTTAGCTTGCCGTTTCGCGCAAGTCTAAAATTTGCGGTTTGTTCAGCATACCCAGCACATTTTTCGCGTAGTTCAGATTGAAGAGCTTCAAAACCTTTGTTATCCTCGAAATCAGTGCTAAAAATTGGCTTTATATTTTTGAGCTCCGCACGCGCGTCACAATTTGCGATCATAAATATCTGGCCGCTTAGAAATTCTGGATCAGCGCTCTTGTCAGTGACGCAAATAAATGTGAATTTGCCGCTGATGCCAATGATTAAATTGGCCACTTTTTCACGTAGATACCGCCCCGCCGGTGAATTGGCCGGTATCAACAGGATCACATCGAGCAGGTCGCGTTGCTGCAAGATACAGGCGTGATTACCAAACCGTATCACCCTGCTTCTGCTGGGATGCGTGGCATAACCGATTGTGCTAAACGATAAATGTCCGGTTACTGTTGGAACCCACCCGCAATATTCCATTTTCTGCGGCTAAATCCGGCGGCCAATGACATCATCCACGGATTCGTCGCTGAGGCGTTGTTGTGGCACCAGCTTTCTGCTGCGCAGGTCAATCGCTAACCCATCATTTGCGCGGCTTTCAGACGATTTATGTGGAGGCCGCAGTTGCCCAGCAGCTGTTTTACGGATGCTAGGATACGTGACCATCCGGTTGGCCTCAAACGCTGCACGGCCACTGGTCCAACTCCGCACAGTTACCCATAAAAAAGACAGCGCCATGATGCCAAACCAAACGCCCAGTACTACCCGTAAAATTTCAAGAATTGCTGCCACTAAAACTTACCCATGAGTCAAGCAGGCCGGGTTACCCCAGCCATTTACATTAAGGCTAAGAGTTTCGGCGACAAATGTAAAGATTTCATTAACTTTTAGCGGTCGCTATAAGCCAAATTGCACCACATTTGGGTCAAAAATGTAATTCTAATCACCTTTTCCGAACCAAAAACGCCCTCAATGGCGGCGCAATATCCTCAACCCCAACCAATTCATGCCTCTGTTCATTACAAAAATGCGGGAAATCAATCGCTGCCGCAGGGTCATCGGCCAACACCCGCAGCACCGCGCCGGATTGCATCGACTGAAGCCGTTTTCGTGCTTTTAATACCGGTAACGGGCATAACAGCCCAACCGCGTCCAGTTCTTGATCCCATTCCATCACGCTGTGCTAACACGCCGCGCCGTTTTGTCCACGGTAATGTGACCAATCGGGACATGACCTTGGCAAAAACCCCGTGTAAGGTCGCAAAAAAAGGAACTGTAATGTTTGGTATTGAAGTCATTGACGCTGCGCTGCTGCCCTCGTTGCTTATTGCGTTGGTTGCCGGAATGATCAGTTTTCTGTCGCCTTGCGTTTTGCCAATTGTGCCGCCGTATTTGGCTTATATGGCCGGAACTTCGATGGAAGATGTTGAATCCGGGAAAAACCGCAAAGTCATCATTGCAGCATTGTTTTTTGTGATGGGGCTTTCGACGGTATTTATGCTGATGGGCATTGCTGCCAGCGCGCTTGGGCGAACGATACTGCAATATCAAAACGCAATGACCATCACCGGTGGTATTATTGTGATGTTATTTGGC
The DNA here is from genome assembly GCA_003228875.1 of Rhodobacterales bacterium. Taxonomy (GTDB): domain Bacteria; phylum Pseudomonadota; class Alphaproteobacteria; order Rhodobacterales; family Rhodobacteraceae; genus UBA3077. Next base: position 4,527 of record QIGK01000143.1, on the reverse strand, counting down.
CTGCATTTTCTGGACATCATCCGAATTCCGTTTCTCTATCGCGAAGCCCGCATAGATGCGGGGGACCGTGGCGGTTCTATTCTTGGTGCTTATATTCTTGGCGTTGCTTTTGCCTTTGGCTGGACACCCTGTATCGGGCCAATTTTGGGCACTATTTTGTTTCTTGTGATCGAAGAAGGGTCTGTTTCCAAAGGCGCTATTATGATGGCGTTTTATGCCTTTGGTCTTGGTTTGCCGTTTCTGTTGGCAGCGGTGTTTATCCGCCGCTCAATGGTGATGATGAACCGTTTCAAAAAACACATGGCAAAAGTGGAACGCATTTCGGGCGTTTTGCTATGGACTATTGGGTTGATGATGCTCACAGGCAGCTTCGCTGATCTTTCTTTCTGGTTGTTAGAAAGATTTCCGGCATTGGCTTCTATCGGTTAAGCCTATCCAAATGCTTGTTGGCACAATATGCTGGCAAAAATGTTATGGAAATCGGCGTGACTGACAAAATTGTAAAAAAGCGGCAGGTTTTTTATTTGCCCGGCTATGATCCGATGCCGCCGCGCCGCTATCGCGAAATGTATCGCCGTGAGGGGCAGGCGCAGGCGAAAATATCCGGATATGCGCTGAGCCTTAGTGCAAAACCGGACAAGAACCGGCCATATAATTGGCAGGTCGAAACGGAAATTGACGGCGCACAAACTCAGACAAATGTGGAATTTTTGCTGTGGAATGACATTGTCCAATCTTCGATGCAGGCAAATATCCCGACGACATTCTGGCTGATGTTTCGCACTCTTTGGCTTTATATTCATACGGGTGCATTGCTTGGCCTGATCCGTCTTCGCCCGGCGCCAATGATCGCGGCGCTTTATCCGGTGGGGATATTGCTGGGGCAATTGGCGCTGGCGGTATTGCTTGGCTGGCTGACAGCGGCAATGGTTGGCGTGGTTTTAGGCCCAGCTGGCTGGCTAGCAGGAATTATGATCGCTTATTTGGTGATGACGGTTTTCAAAAAATATGATGGCCGCATTTTTGCGTATTATTTATTGCATGACTATGCGTATTCCGCATGGAATGCGGCGGGCTATCCGCCAGCATTGCGGGCGCGGCTTAAGGAATTCAAAGCAAGAATTAGCGCAGCTTTGGACCAAGATTATGATGAGATTCTGATTGTTGGCCATTCCTCTGGCGCGCATCTGGCAATAGAGCTTTTGGCAGAAATGGAGCGCGACGGTGCAATCAAACCCGATGAAACCCATCTTGCCTTGTTGACTTTGGGGCAGGTCGTGCCGATGATTTCCTATTTACCGGCTGCCAAAACATTGCGCCGAAACCTGCATGATCTGGCACAGTCAAAAACCGTTACATGGGTTGATTTTTCCGCCCCCGGTGATGGTGCCTGTTTTGCGCTTTGTGATCCGGTGGCGTGCAGTGGGGTTGCGCCGGAAAACCAGACCGGCCCTAAAATATTATCCGCTGCATTTTCAAAAACCCTTTCAGCCGCGCAGTTCAAAAAACAGAAAAACCAGTTTTTCCGGCAGCATTTCCAGTATCTTTGTGCGTTTGATAACCCCGGAATATATGATTATTTTACTATTACCGCCGGGCCAATGCGCCTGTCTGCCAGATTTGAAGGCAAGGCAGCTTCGCCATCCACGCAAACCCGCTGCACGTCTTATTACAGGGATATGTCGGATGTCTAAAATCCCTGTAAAACCTGCTTCCCGGCCTGAGGGCGTTGGGCTTTTGGGGCGTATTCGCCTGTTTCGACAGGATATGTTCGCCTCACAACCCAGCAAACTGTATCACGCCTGGATGGCGGTGACCCGCACGCCTTTTTTCTCAAGCTATCTGATTAACCAGCCGAATTTGGTGAATTTGGTGCTGAAAGACCGGCCTGAGGATTTCCCGAAATCACCGGTGATTCACGATACATTGCGGGAATTGCTGGGCAATTCGGTTTTTGTGACCAACGGCGAGACTTGGAAAATGCAACGCCGCATCATTGACCCGGCTTTTGAGGGTGGGCGGATAAAAGATGCATTCCCAGCCATGCGTGCCGCTGGTTTGGCGGCGCTGGACCGGCTGGGGGACGGCGGTGAGGTTGAAATGGAATTTGAGACCTCGTATCTGACCGCAGATGTGATTTTTCGCACGTTATTTTCCATCCCGATTGGTGATGAAACCGCTGCAAAGGTATTTCAGGCGTTTCGCGATTATCAGCGCAGCCAGCCGCTTTGGAACCTGCCGGGCTTGCTGCAAATGCCGCGCTGGTTCCCGAGGTTTCGTTCCGGCAAGTCCAAGGAAGCCGCGCGGAAAATTCGCGGATTGTTGCAAGTGCTGGTGCTCGCGCGGCAATCTGACATTGCACTAGGGGCAGCGCCGGATGATTTGGCAACCAAAATCATGACGGCACGTGACCCCGAAACCGGACGCGGGTTTGATGTGGAAGAAATGATAGACCAAGTCGCGATATTCTTTTTGGCGGGGCATGAAACATCAGCGTCAGCCTTGTCTTGGGCGCTTTATTTGTTGGCGTTTGATCAGGATGTCCAGCAACAGCTGGCATCCGAAGTTGCAGATCTGGACATGAAAAATATCCAGTTTTCACAATTATCAAAGCTGCCTTTCACTCGTGCGGTTTTTCGCGAAACCTTACGTTTATACCCTCCGGTGCCAATGATGGTCCGTGAAACTATGCATAAAGAACCGCTTCGTGACCGGATTGCCAAAAAAGGCTCGATGATCATTCTGTCGCCGTGGCATTTGCACCGCCATGAACGGTTATGGGACAGGCCCGATGAGTTTGACCCCGACCGTTGGCAAACCGAAAACGGTAAAGCCTGCCAGCGCAAGGCCTATATTCCGTTTTCCGCAGGGCCGCGGGTTTGTCCCGGTGCTGGGTTTGGCATGGCCGAGGGGGTGCTTTTGCTGGCAATGTTAGTGCAAAAATACCGGTTTGAAATAGTAAAAGAACCGGTGCCGGTGGCGTATCTGACCGTGCGCGCCAAAAACGGGATTTTACTGCGGCTGGTGCCGCGTTAGCCGGATATACCTTGCGGGCAGCGTGAAACACCCTATTCTACTTTGATGCGTTACTACTTATCTATAATTTTGACCTTATTGTTTGCTCCGGCCTTTGCTCAAGACACCGCCAGCCAACCTTGCGATGCATATGCACAGATGTTGCGAGGCGAGATCGCAGACGTAACCGCCGAAGAATTTGCTGAGTGCGAAATTCTTGAACAGATATCCGTCAGTTTTCGCTCTTTGGACGACTATATGTTAAAGTATCGAGCAAATTTTAATGGAAGTGGCCATCCAGTTTGGATTTTCGTTGCCGCCAACTCGCTTAATAAAGGCGATGAACCACTGGCATTCGCAGCCGCTGATGCAGCAATAAACGAATCGACAGTTTTTTTCGTAAATTTGGGAGACCGTGAAAGGGCTGCACTATATCCGACACTTTCAAACGATATTCTTCCTGACTTGGGGATCAATGGCTCGCAAAACATACTCTGTCTGGTGACGCTTGATGCTTACACTGTTCCACTGATTGAGTTACTGAATTCGACTACATTTCGATATTGCTTAGGACAATAACATGGTTAATCAGCTGCTTTAACCGTCTCTTAATTGGCCTTCCAATTCAGCCAGAACAAACAACCGGATTGCGGTAGCAAGGCCGGAACTGCCTAAGCGTCTATCATCAATTTCAGCAGCCAGACCGTTGATGGTTTTGCCCTGTTCCGCTGCAATCCGCAAAAATGTCTGCCAAAACGGGTCTTCCAATGATACCGATGTTCGGTGACCATGCAGCGTAAGCGAGCGTTTCTGTGGCCGCGCATCAGACATCGCGTTTGTGGTTGTCCAGCAGCCGCGCAGCTTTTGAAATCTGCGCTTTTTGCAAGGTTTTCAGGGGTATGGAGATGCCAAAATCAAGGGCGTTCTGGTCGGCAGTTTTACGGTTCTTATCCCGCATAACCTGCTTTCGTTTTGCCCTTAGATTGACAATTTTACCGGTCATTTTGGCCCGATCATGTTTTCGGGCCGCACCACGCGGTCAAAGGTTTCCTCATCGACAAACCCTAGCGCGATGGCCTCCTGCTTAAGCGTCGTGCGGTTTTTATGGGCGGTTTTGGCAACTTTGGTGGCGTTGTCATAACCGATTTCGGGCGCAAGTGCTGTGACCAGCATCAGGCTTTCCCACATTAGTTTTGAAATGCGTTCCTCGTCAGCTTCGATCCCCACAACACAATTATCGGTAAAGGCCACGGCGCTGTCGCCTAGCAATTGGATGGATTGCAGCACGTTATAGGCCATCATCGGTTTATAGACGTTGAGTTCAAAATGCCCTTGGGAACCGGCAAAACCAACGGCTGCGTCATTGCCCATGACTTGGGCGCAAACCTGAGTGATGGCCTCGACCTGAGTGGGGTTTACCTTGCCCGGCATTATTGAGCTGCCTGGCTCGTTTTCGGGCAGCATCAATTCACCCAGCCCACAACGCGGACCAGACCCCAGCAGCCGAATGTC
>QIGK01000097.1 GCA_003228875.1 Rhodobacterales bacterium | reverse complement strand
AAAAAATTGTGAAATCATACATGCCATACGCGCGTTAAGGAGCCTGAAAAATGTCCAGAGTTAAAGGAGGCCCAGCCTCCCACGCCCGCCACCGTAAAGTCATCAAAGCTGCAAAAGGTTATTATGGCGCACGGTCGCGCAACTTTCGCACCGCAACGCAAGCGGTTGATAAAGCCAACCAATACGCGACCCGTGACCGCAAAATCCGCAAGCGCAATTTCCGCGCTTTGTGGATCCAGCGCATCAACGCGGCAGTGCGTTTGAACGACGATACCCTGAACTATTCCAAGTTCATCAATGGTCTGACACTGGCCGGTATTGAGGTCGATCGTAAGGTTTTGGCTGATCTGGCCGTGCACGAACCCGAAGCGTTCACAGCAGTTGTGGATCAGGCCAAAGCCGCACTGGCCTAAACCGGTTTGAAGAATTAAAAAAGGCCTCTGCGATGCAGAGGCCTTTTTTGTTTCAAGTGGCTGGAAATGGAAATCTGGCTTTGGTATCAAACGCATTTCAAGCCTTTGATACCAAAAAGAATGATCTCAAGCCGCGCAGATTTCCTGACTGGCGGACATTAGCAACCTTACCTCATGTGCCTCAAGAACCGGTTTGGCGGTTTCGGTGTGATAGCCGGGCAGATCTTCTGCATTAATTTCGCCAAACAGCCCCTTGATTTCAACTTCGACAGAGCTGGCAATCGGGCCAACAGAATTCTCCATCAGAAACAGGCTTTCGGTCGGTGCATCTTCACAAAAAATAACTTGATGCGCGTCAAGCAGAAGATGGAAATATGTGACCTCTTTCATTGAGGTGTCAATCGTAACATTTATGCCGTCAATCAGGTCGATTGCTCTGGCAAATGCTTCAGGCATTCCAAACAAAAGCTCGCAATTCTGACCGCGCAGCAATATTCTGTGTTGCGATGATACCAGCATATCGCGGGTATTTCCAAAACTACCGGCGCGAATTCGAATTGGTGCGCTTGCCCCACGTGCCAGAACTTGTTTCGATCCGATCCAGCGAATTTTCTGAGGTCCGGTATCAAGGGTGTTAATCATGTCTCCGACCTTCAGCGTCTCTACGGCACGGGGCCCGGAGGGCGTGGCGATCAGCGCGCCGGTTGTGAAGCAATGTGGCGGGCCTGGCGGGTCAATCGTGTCGGTAATTGAAGCAAATTCAACTGTGCCATCCATGAATTCCCTGAGATTATCAGCGTTTCCTTCGGTGGAGGCCCAAGCATTGGCACCAATTACGATCACCTCGTCACCACCCCCATTAAATGTATGCGGTTGACTGATGGATTCGGTATATATGGTTCCCTCAGTCAGGTTTTCGACCGAGAATGCGCCGCCTGCGCCGGTAGAATCCCATGAATAAGTGATTCGAACATCATCGCCGGCATCAAAAAAACCTGTTGGTGAATCGTAGAAAAATTCTTCCGAATCGGTTTGATGGCGAATCGAGATGGACCCGTCGTCATTTGCCCACATGGTGAAGTCACCGGCGTTAAAACCAACCGAGTCCTGCGAAAACAAACCATAGCGCGAGCCCGAACTTGGCATCGTATCGAGGTTGAATTCCATGGCAAGTGTGCCCGAGTCCAGATCAAAGCTCGGATCGGCGGCAATGACCACATGATCATTCGTACCGTCAAAAACACCCTCTCCGCCAACCGCTGTTGCGCCGTTGACATAAACGCCATTCTGCGAGCCGTCGACGGCAGTGAGATCATCTACAACATTGGTGGGATCGTTAAATTCCCATAAAGCAATACTAGTCATTTTCTTCTCCTAAAATTTGTTACTACCTATCATACCACGCTAGGGAATCAATTTAAAAAGTTGTTTGGAGAAGCAATATAACGTTTTCGTCAACAGATTCTAAAATTGTGAGGGTTGCTATAACCCAAAATGGCAACAGTTTTAACCGCATTTGAATAAAATGTGGCGCTTTGCTTTGCGTATTCCAAATTGTTCAAATATCCGCAGGGTGAATTTGGCTGCAAGCCAAAGAGGGGCGGCAGCCCCTTAGTGTCTGATCTAAAGCTAATTGAGTGATTTCAAATATTTGTGATTCAATTATCACCAGGCAGGGCATGTTTACATGCCCGAGATGGCGGATTTACAAGATTCGAAGGAGATCACAATGGTATGGACTGAAACCACTCGCGCTCGATATGAGCGTCATTTTGGTCGCTATGCAAGCGATTTAACCGATCAAGAATGGGCATTGATTGCGCCATCCCTACCGCTTCCCAAGAAAACAAGCCGCCCACCAAGCACGCCAATGCGGGAAATTATGGATGCCGTTATGTACATTGCCAGCACCGGTTGCCCATGGCGCATGTTGCCCAACAATTTTCCGCCAGTATCCACAGTGCGCTACTATTTATACGGTTAGCGCGATGATGGTATCTTCGAAATGATCAGTCACCTTTTGGTCGGGATGGCGCGGGAAATGCTTGGCCGAAAACCTTATTCGACCGCAGGTGTTGTGGACAGCCAGTCCGTAAAACAACGGAAAGTGGCGGGGTTTGTGGGTATGATGCTGGCAAACGGATCAAAGGCCGTAAGCGCCATATTGTGACCGATACTCTCGGGTTTATGGTCGGGCTGGTGGTGCACAGCGCCGGAATTCAGGATCGGGGTGGCGCACCAGAAGTGTTTAAGTCCATTCGCAATGCTCATCCGGATTTGTTGCATGTTTTTTTGCTGACGGAGGTTACGCTGGCCCAAAGCTGCGCGACGCTCTGGGCGACATCGGTAAATGGATAATCCAGATCATCAAACGTTCAGACACGGCTGAAGGCTTCGAAGTCATTCCCAGACGATGGGTCGTCGAGCGCACCTTCGCATGGCTCAACCGATGCCGAAGATTGGGAGAAATCCATCGAAAGCTCAACAGCGTGGATACTTATCGCGCACATCAGAACCCTCACGCGCAGAATCGTAAGGCTTTGATATCATAATTAAGTTTTGAATCAGACACTTAGGCAAATATAAAATCCTCAGCCGAAAAATCCGAGGCCACAAACAGTTTTGATCGATCATTGATCGCAAGAATTTCGTTTTCAAACTGAATAATCACCCGCCCGGGCTGAAGCGTTACAAAAACCAGATCGTCAAAAGTGGTGTCAAACGTGGTAATATCAATCTTGTCTTTACCAATTTCAAACCGCCGTGCGGCGTCGCGCATGCCATCAGGGTTAAACAAAAACACATCCGGTCGCCCGGTGCCAATCAGCCTATCCGCGCCGGATGTGTCAAGAATTAGGTTCACACCGGGCGGTGCAGCGCCGGGATCAAACAAAAAATCAGCAGCGCTCAGGCCAATGGCGGGATCGCCGAAATCAGGCGGTTGAAATGTAACTTTGGTCAGTTCGCCGCGAATTTCAACCACGTAAGTCAGGGTATCGATTTGATAGATAAACACCTCTTCAAAAGTTACGTTAAAATCTGTCAGGTCAATCAGATCAATGCCATCGTCAAAATCCAGAATAAAGTCGGTTTTGCCGTCGCGGGACATGACAAAAACATCCGAGCCGTCGCCCCCCGTTAGCTTGTCACGCTTGCCGGTATCCTCAAGAATATCGTCGCCAGCAGTTCCGGTAATGATCATTTAAAATACCCCTCAAACTTGAACAGTATTCTAGCCGCGCGAAAGTTAAGAAACCTTTAACGGATAGCGGTCCGGTTCCTCAAATATATCCATGATAATCGACCCCGCCTTGACCTGCGCGCTATGCTCGACCCCCGAAGGAATATTATACGACATGCCGGGAGTATAGGTCTTGGTATCCCCATCAATGGTCAGCACAATCTCGCCTTTCAGCACCGTGCCCCACTGGCCTTTATGGGTATGTGGCGGCAGATCAAAATCTTTAAGTATTGTGAAAATCACCATCAATCCCTGGTCGGAGCGGATAACATTGGTTTTGACCACATCATCGGGAAATGGCAGATCAAGGCTCGGCAGGCTGGTTATAAATTCGGGCAATTCCATGGCTTTCTCCTTTTCGCTTTAGGCTAACATCTTGCGCAAAGCCTTGCAATTCTGGCCCCTTATGATACCCGTCTTGCAAACTCGACTAGGGGCAAAATATGGATAATATCGCAGGCGTAAAAGCCAGAATTTTAGGGCAAGTTGCTGATGCAGCCGATGAATCAGCGCTGGAAACCCTGCGCGTGGCGGCCGTTGGTAAAAAGGGCGAAGTATCCCTGATGATGCGCGGCCTTGGCAAAATGACGCCTGAGGAAAAACAAGTCGCTGGCCCAGCGCTGAACGCCTTGAAAAACGAAATTAACTCAGCATTGGCTGCGCGTAAATCAGCGCTGGGCGATGCGGCGCTGAATGAGCGTCTGCGTTCCGAATGGCTGGATGTTACCCAGCCCGCGCGCCCCGCGCAAAATGGCACTATCCACCCGATTTCCCAAGTGACTGAGGAAATCACCGCGATTTTCGCAGACCTTGGCTATGGCGTCGCCGAAGGCCCCCAAATCGAAAACGATTTTTATAATTTTGACGCGCTGAACATCCCCCCCGAACACCCCGCGCGTCAGGAATTCGACACATTCTATATGCACCGCGCAGATGGCGACAACCGCCCGCCCCATGTGCTGCGCACCCATACCAGCCCCGTGCAAATCCGCCATATGGAGAAACACGGCGTGCCCTGCCGCATTATCGCGCCGGGGCGGGTTTACAGGTCAGACTATGACAACACCCACACCCCGATGTTCCATCAGGTTGAGGGCCTCGCGATTGACACCGATATTTCCATGGCCAACCTGAAATGGACATTGGAAGAATTCTGCCGCGCGTTTTTTGAGGTCGACTTTGTCGAACTAAAATTCCGCGCCTCGCATTTCCCGTTTACGGAACCAAGTGCCGAGGTGGATATTCGCTGTTCATGGAAAGGCGGCCAGTTGAAAATCGGCGAGGGCGACGATTGGATGGAGATTTTGGGTTCCGGCATGGTCCACCCCAAAGTGCTTGAGGCGGCGGGCGTGGATGCCACGCAGTATCAGGGTTTTGCCTTTGGCATGGGCATTGATAGGCTGGCGATGTTGAAATACGGCATTCCCGATTTGCGGGCGTTTTTTGATAGTGACCTGCGCTGGTTGCGGCATTACGGGTTTGCGAGCTTGGATATGCCTAATATGCGGGGGGGGATTAGTGGGTGATGGAGATTTTTGAAAAGTTCTGGATTTTTTTGGCTCCAGTTCAAGATTTTGTCGTTGCAACTCTAGTTACTCTAGTTGCCGCATTCCTGCTATGGATTTTCCGTGCAAAAGTTAAATTGCAATGGGGCTCAACTAGCTCAAACTTTCATAGTTTCAAACTAGCTGAAGATCAGGACAAATTTTCGATCTGGACAGAAAAATTTTATGTCCAAAACACTGGTAGCAAGGCTGCCAACGCTGTAGAGATTGTATTTGGTGCCGTCCCAACAAGCTACAATCTGTGGCCGCCCAGAGATCACGACAAAAAGATTTTGGAAAACGGGAGTTTTGTGATCAATATTCCTTCGCTTGCACCTAGAGAATTATTGATACTCGATGTGATCGATATCTACGCAAAAGCTCCTCAAATCCACGCGGTCAACTGCCCCGACGTTTTGTCCAAGCAGGTTGAGTTTCAAGTCGTCCGCGAGTTTGGCAATTGGTTCAATGCTCTTGTCGCTTACCTTTTTTTCGCAGGCTTGATCGGCACGGTGTATGCTTTTTTGCAAATCGTGTTTGGCGAATAAATAAATTCTATTCCACAACAGGACCGCGCCTGACCCTGGGTGGGCGTTATAGCGCCCTCCCGTGGGGTGAGGAAGGACCGTCGCGCCAGTGGCGCGGCGTAAGCCTGACGCAAGAGGCGCGGTCCGGCCCTAAGGGGCCGAACGGGGTTTGGCTGCGGGGTGTGCCAAATTGTAGGGCGGGCTTCAGCCCGCCATTTCGGATTGGCGGGCTAAACCCCGCCCTACAACACTTGTCGTAGGGTGCGTGGTCCCCACGCACCGCTCCGATGGTAACCGCCAAAACGGTGCGTGGAAACCACGCACCCTACGGGCAAACGCCAATTTCGTTAACCTTTCGGCAGCATATGGAAAAACTACGGAAAACTTATACAAAAACTACACTTAAATTACCCCTTTGGCGCAATTCGTTAACGGCGGGCTGAAGCCCGCCCTACATCCCCTCTTGGAAAATTCGCGCTTCTGCATTACACCTCAAAACCAAACCTGATCACCCGAAAGTACGCGCATGAAATTCACCCTCTCTTGGCTCAAAACCCATCTCGACACCACGGCCTCCCTTGACGAGATCACCTATGCCCTCACCGACCTTGGCCTAGAGGTCGAAAATATCGAAAACCCCGCCGATACCCTCGGCGTATTTCGCCTATGCCGGGTGATCGAGGCCATCCAACACCCCAACGCTGACCGCCTGAAATTGTGCCGCGTAGAGACCTATCCCGACGGCGAAGGTGGCCGCACCGAAGAAGTCCAAGTCGTCTGCGGTGCCCCCAATGCCCGCACCGGTCTGGTTGGCGTTTTTGCGCCTGTCGGTGCCTATGTGCCCGGCATTGATCTGACCCTGAAGGCTGGCAAAATCCGCGATGTCGAAAGCCTTGGGATGTTATGTTCGGAACGCGAATTGATGATCTCGGACGAACATGACGGTATTATTGATTTGCCAAGCGACGCGCCTTTGGGCCAACGTTTCATAGATTATATGGACCGAAACGACCCCGTGATCGACATCGCCATAACCCCCAACCGCCCCGACGCGCTGGGCGTGCGCGGGGTCGCTCGCGACCTTGCCGCGCGGGGTTTGGGCACGCTGAAACCAGCAAAAACCGCCACAATTTCCGGCAATTTTAAAAGCCCCGTTAACGTCACAATTGATGCTGATGTGCAGGCCAAAGCCTGCCCCGTTTTCATGGGCCGCTACATTAAAAACGTCAAAAACACCCCTTCGCCGCAATGGCTCCAAGACCGCTTGCGCGCCATTGGTTTGCGGCCGATTTCCGCGTTGGTCGATGTCACCAATTTCATGACATATGATCAAAATCGTCCATTACACGTGTTTGATGCCGACAAGGTTTTGGGTGACCTGCGGGTGCATTTTGGCAATGGAGAAACTCTGCAAGCCCTTGATGAAAATGAATATTCACTAGATTCCAAGATGGTAGCGATTTCCGACAATAATGGCGTGGAAAGCATTGCCGGTGTGATGGGCGGCATGGCTTCGGGCTGCACCGATGACACAGTAAACGTGTTTGTTGAGAGCGCCTATTGGGACCCAATCACTATTGCCATGACAGGGCGAAAGCTGAAAATAAACTCTGACGCGCGCTATCGGTTTGAGCGGGGCATTGACCCTGAATTTACGCCAACCGGCCTTGATTTGGCCAGCCAGATGGTTCTGGATATTTGCGGTGGTGAGGCTTCGGAAATGGTCGTTGCCGGTGCGGTGCCTGACACGGCACGGCAATATAAACTGGACACGGATCACGTTGTTTCTTTGGTTGGAATGGATATTCCTGCGGTCCAGCAAATCAAAATCCTGACCGATCTGGGCTTTACCGTGAACCCTGACAATATGGTTGATGTGCCAAGCTGGCGTCCCGATGTGCAGGGCGAGGCTGACCTGATTGAGGAAATCGCGCGGGTGGCCTCCCTGACCAAACTTGAAAACTTGAAGGCAAATCAATGCCGCGCCAATTGCCCGGCGTGGCCCGCCCCGTGCTGACCCCGACCCAAAAACGCCAATCCATGCTGCGGCGCTCCATTGCGGCGCTGGGGATGAACGAATGCGTGACCTATAGCTTTATTGACCAGAAATCGGCCGAATTATTTGGTGGCGGCTCTGATGCGGTGCGTCTGAACAATCCGATTTCATCTGAGATGAGCCATATGCGCCCCAGCTTGCTGCCCAGCCTTTTGCAGGCAGCAGCGCGCAATCAGGCGCGCGGCTTTTTGGATGTTGCCTTATTTGAAATCGGGCAAGGGTTTGTTGGCGCGGAACCCGACGATCAAAGCACCATGGCTTGCGGTATTCGCATCGGTCACACCGCGCCGCGCAATGCCCATGGCAGCCGCCGCGCTGTTGATTTTCTGGATGCAAAAGCTGACGCTGAGGCAGCGCTTTCAGCAATAGGTGCGCCGGTTGGCAACCTGATGGTGATGCGCAATGCGCCTGATTGGTTCCACCCGGGGCGTTCAGCAGTGCTGAGCCTTGGCCCGAAAAATCCGCTGGCGGTGTTTGGTGAATTACACCCCAAAATTCTGAAACACATGGGCATTAAAGGCGCAGCCGTTGCCTTTACGATCTTGCCGGATAATTTGCCGTTCAAAAAAGCCAAAACCAAAGCCAGACCAGCCTTAAACCTGAATGACCTGCAATCGGTTGAACGGGATTTTGCCTTTTTGGTGGATGCAGGGCTGGAAGTTGAAAAATTGATCAAAGCCGCCAAATCAGCGGATAAAAAGTTGATTTCCGACGTGTCTGTTTTTGATATTTTTGAGGGCAAAAATGCTGATGGCAAAAAATCCGTGGCAATATCTGTGCGTTTGCAGCCGGTTGATGCGACGCTAACAGACAAAGAAATCGAAACGGTTTCCGAACAAATTATTGCCAAAGTTTTTAACGCCACAGGTGGCGCATTAAGGAGTTAAGACATGCTCAAAGTTTATCTTTCCGGAGAAATTCATACCAATTGGCGTGCAGAAATTGAAACAGCTGCGGCAGATCTGGATGTCTCGTTTTCAGCGCCGGTGACCGACCATGACCTGTCTGATGATTGCGGTGTAAAAATCTTGGGGGCTGAGGAGGAAAAATTTTGGCATGATAATAAAGGTGCCAAACTGAATGCGATCCGCACCCGCAAAGCCATTGAGGATGCCGATATTGTGGTGGTGCGCTTTGGCGACAAATACAAACAATGGAACGCCGCATTTGATGCGGGATATGCATCTGCGCTTGGTAAATCATTGATTGTGATGCACAGCGCTGACCATCAACACCCCCTAAAAGAAGTAGACGCGGCGGCTTTGGCTGTGGTCGAAACCCCCGACCAAGTTGTCAAAATATTGACCTATGTTTTGACAGGCACAATACCGGAGCAATAACGGTTTAACGCTCGGCTGACTGCTCCGGCAATTAGTGGTTAATATTGCCTTAACTTGGCGTTTTCATGCCGATTTTGGATGCGGGCCGTGCCCCGCACTGCTTTACCCATTCGCGCAGTTTTGGGAAATCATCGGTGCCAACCAGCGCACCCGCGTCATAATAATTGTCAATGGTGCCAACCCACGGCCACAGCGCCAGATCAGCAATCGAATAGGCGTCACCAACGATGTATTCACGGCCCGTCAGGCGGGTTTCAAGCACCCCCATTAAGCGGCGGACCTCAGTAACATAACGGTCGCGAGGGCGTTTGTCCTCATATTCAGCGCCTGCGAATTTGTGGAAAAAGCCAAGCTGCCCAAACATCGGGCCAACCCCGCCCATCTGGAACATCACCCATTGCAACACTTCCAGTTTTTCATGTGCATCGCTGGGCATTAATTTCCCGGTTTTTTCGGCCAGATACAGCAGGATGGCCCCGCTTTCAAACACGCCAATCGGTTTTCCGTCTGGCCCGTTTGGGTCAATGATCGCGGGGATTTTATTGCTGGGACTTAGGGAAATAAATTCAGGGGTTAGCTGGTCTTCTTTGCTAAATTCAATCAAATGCGCCTCATAAGCCAAGCCCATTTCTTCCAAAGCAGCAGAAACCTTGATGCCGTTGGGTGTCGGCAGGGAATAAAGCTGAATGCGGTCAGGGTGTTGTGCAGGCCAGCGTTTTGTAATCGGAAAATGGGATAAGTCAGTCATAAAGGCTCCGGTCAAAAGAATTTCTGCACTTAAGTTAGCTATGCTGACGCTCATTACAAGAGTGGTATTAATTCACAATATATTGTGTATAAGGAAGAATATTTAACTACAGGAGGTAGAAATGCTTAAGGAATTTAAAGACTTTATCGCCAAAGGTAATGTAATGGACATGGCCGTTGGCATCATTATCGGTGCGGCGTTTACCGCTATTGTTTCGTCACTGGTTGCAGACCTGATTAACCCGATCATAAGCCTGTTTACTGGCGGCATTGATTTCACATCGATGATGTTCCTGTTAAGCGATGATCCCGAATCAGGCGCTTTTAAATATGGATCATTTATCATGGCGATCATCAATTTTGTGATCGTGGCGTTTGTGGTATTTATGCTGGTTAAAATGGTTAACAAAGCCAAATCAGCAGCGGAAAAACCGGCAGAACCAACGCCCGAAGCCCCAAAAGGGCCAACATTGGAAGAATTGTTGACCGAGATTCGGGATTTGCTTAAGAAAAGCTAATACAGGTCCCAAAAACCTAGGCAGGAAAAGTTTTCGTGAAAAACCCCAATATCCTGCCTCTATACATCATGGAGTTTTGCGCCGGGTTTGCGCGCGGCTCCTATTTGGTTTGCATTGGCTGGACCGCACTTGTGGTCAGCGGCAGTGCTGCAACAGTCGGGCAAATCTTTATTGTTGCCATGCTGACAAATATTTTTGCCGCACCGATTGTTGGCGTGATTGTTGATCGGTATGACCGTAAGCTGCTGACTATTCTTGCCCATGCCGGAATAGCCGGATCGCTGGTATTGCTTGGCATTGCACTGGCACAAAATGCCGGATTATCAATTCTTTGGTTTTTTGTTGCGGTGGTGATTTTTATAAGCGCTTTTCGGATCATGTATCAAAGCGCCCATGACGGGCTGATCCATGCCAATGTGGCCAAGGAAACGCTGGTGCGCAGCATTGCGCGATTTCGGGGTATTCATCTGATGGCAACGGCAGTTGGCACTGCCTTGACCGGCCTCATTATCGAGGCCGCATCACCTTCCATGGGCATGTATTTTTCGGCCTCGACCTCTGTGGCTTTGATTGGTGCGGTTTTATTTGTTAAAGGCGTTATTATTAAATCAAACGCAACCGGTATTGCTGGCTTTTTTGCGGATTTTGCGGTTGGTCTACGCCTTTTCAAAAACAATAAAACCCTGCGCACCATGACCCTTCTTGCTGGAATAGCCTTGCCGGTTGGCCAGCTATCTAACGCCATTCTATCGTCCTTTATCCGCGATGATCTGGGCGGCGGCAGTGATGTTTTTGGCATCGTAGACGCAGCATGGCCGGTTGGCGGCATGTTTGCGGCAGCGGTTCTGGGATTGCGTTTCTGGAACCATTCCAGTCGGAATCTGGAATTTATTCTGGGCCTGTTAGTTGGGTTTTCAACGATTTTATTTTCCTATATGTCGAGCATTTTTGCGCTGGTGATTGTCCATGCTGCGATGGGGTTTACGG
>QIGK01000019.1 GCA_003228875.1 Rhodobacterales bacterium | reverse complement strand
CATCTTCACTCCTTGAAGCTTACGATGAGACAGAAACCCTCCCTTATTCAATACCGCAAATCTGTTCCATAGGTGCTGACGTCAGACACATAAAAACCGCCGCCAAAACCAGAAAAGACTTTTGAACAAACAAAAAGACCAAATGCATGATATTTCCTTTTAATAAATCATTAAATCACACAACCACTGTTGCAGATATTCGCAATTTGTCAAAAGAACACGGAAAAACCGTTAACAGAGCCGGTTATTCCCCGCCCATACGGCCGGTTTTAATATCGTAATCCACCGCAATCCGGTAATGGGGATCATCATCCATATCGACCATCAACTGCCCGGCTTTGCTTAACAAACGATGGCAATCGGGGGTCAGGTGTCGCAATCGCAGCCGTTTTCCAGCCTGTTCGTATTTTTCCGCCACTGCATCGATGGCCTGCAATGCCGAATGGTCCACTACCCTTGACCCCATAAAATCGAGAATAACCGTATCAGGGTCGTTCTCAGGGCTAAACAGCTCTTTAAAACTGCCGGCTGACCCAAAGAAAAGCGGGCCTTCAATTTCATACACCCGCGCCCCAATTTCAGTGACGGAGGGGCGTATGGTGGCGCGAATTCGCGATGCAGCGTTCCAAGAATAGACCAGTGCCGAAACAATCACCCCGACAATAACCGCAACAGCCAGATCTTCGACAACGGTGACCACGGTAACCAGAATAATCACCAAAGCATCCGAAATCGGCACGCGGCGCAATACGCCAATACTTTGCCAAGCAAAGGTACCTATCACTACCATAAACATCACACCCACCAAGGCTGCCAACGGTATTAATTCAATCAAACCGCTGGCAAATAATATGAACGCTAACAAAAATAGCGCCGCCGCAGTGCCAGACAGCCGCGTGCGCCCACCCGACTTTACATTAATCATGGATTGCCCGATCATCGCACAACCGCCCATGCCGCCAAAAAATCCCGTCACAACATTGGCGGCGCCCTGTGCAACAGTTTCTTTTGACGCGCCGCCACGCTTACCGGTAATGGTGCCCACCAGATTAAGGGTCAGAAGGCTTTCGATCAGACCAATCGCTGCCAAAATAAAGGCGTAAGGAAAAATTATTTTCAGGGTTTCCAGAGTGAAAGGCACGTCAGGAATGGCAAACGCCGGTAAGCCACCTTCCAGCGAGGCCAAGTCGCCAACTCGCGGTACCGGCAGATCAAACCCGATAACAATCGCAGCCACAACCCCGATGGCCAGCAACGGCGCAGGGATGAATTTGGTAACCTTGGGGGCCAGCCATATTAACGCCATGGTGCCAGCCACAAGGCCAAGCGTCATCCATAAGGTAACGCCGCTCATCCATTCTTCTTCAATTTTGAATTGTTCCATCTGGGCCAAAAAAATCACGATCGCCAAACCGTTAACAAAACCTAACATCACAGGGTGCGGCACCATGCGAATAAATTTCGCCAGCCGGAAGATACCTGCCAAAAGCTGAATAATGCCCATCAAAACCACGGTTGCAAACAGATATTGCACCCCGTGATCAGCCACCAAAGCCACCATCACCACCGCCAAAGCACCGGTCGCACCAGAAATCATCCCGGGCCGCCCACCAAACAGCGCAGTTATCAGCCCCACCATAAAGGCCGCATACAACCCCACCAACGGATCAACCCCGGCGACAAAAGCAAAGGCGACCGCCTCAGGCACCAAGGCCAGTGCAACCGTCAGCCCCGCCAAAACCTCAATGCGAATTTGCCCAATGCCCAATTTGCCATTTGCCCCCGAAGGGTCAGAAAATCGCAGCCGCTTGGCAAAATCTGAAAGCGTGGTCGGTTTGGTCACGGCACTATCCTTGAAGATGAAGCCGGTGCAATACACCCGCTGCAACAAAATAGAAAGATGGAAAAATTACCGATTATGTTTAAAGGCTTTGTAAAAGCTCCGGCAAGGTTTCAACAGGCAAAATCAACAATAACGCGCCTTGATCATAGCTGATGCAGGTCCGAGTGGCGCTTGTCAGATTGGACGCACTAATTTTACCGGCGCTATCCATGTCCACCCCGTTCAATTCCCATTTCAACCCGTCAGAATACATCCCTAAAACTGGCCCCACCGGGAACAGCGACAACCGTGTATCAACCGGCAAATTGACAGAAAAATCTTGCGGGCAAAGCAATATGACGTCTTCAGCGCCAATTAATAAAATCTGTCGGTCAGGGTATTTCGCCAACACATTTAACGCCGCCAACTGGTGGTCAATACGCCCGCCCAACACGCCAATGCATAAATAAATCGGCGCGTCGCTGGACCGGATACATTTTTCAAAGTCGGTGGAGTTTTGTTCAGAAATCCGCGTGGTTTTACCGATATTGCGGTTTAATCCATCCTCAGAAACCGAATCCATATCGCCAAGCACCGCAAAAACATCCAGCCCCAGCGCATCAGCCGTGTCAGCGCCGCTATCTGCGGCAATGGTTTTGCTGGAAAACCGCTGCACCAGCGCCACATCCGCTGCACTAACTGGCCCGCCGCCAATGATAATCACTGGCTCAAAGAAATTAAGCTTATGGCTCATTCCTCAGGCTTGGCATCAGGGTCGGCTTTGCCAACCCCTAAAAACACAGCTTTGAACGGTAAAATCCAGACAACCCCCAGCGCCACATAAATCAGCAATTCAACCAGCACATTTGGCCGCGTGTCAAACAAGCTTAATAACCACCAAGCAAAGCCGATATAGGCAGGCATTCCCACCAGCAAAATAAACAACGACCAACCGCGCCGCGCTTTATAGGATAATGCCATTTTTTCCCTCATTTTTCCAAATTGCAAAAATATCCCGGGGGAACCGCCGAATGGCGTGAGGGGGCAGCGCCCCCAAGCCCGAGCATAGCGAGGCCCCTAATCCGCAAACGGATCCGTCACCAGAATTGTGTCTTCACGTTCAGGGCTTGTTGATAACATCGCCACCGGACAATCAATCAATTCCTCAACCCGTCGCACATATTTTATGGCTTCGGCTGGCAGATCATTCCAAGAACGCGCACCGACCGTGCTTTCTGACCAGCCTTTCATGACCTCATAAACCGGCACAACCCGCGCTTGTTGGTCAGCCGCCGTGGGCAGGTAATCCAACCGTTTGCCGTCCAGCTCATAAGCCACGCAAATTTTTAGCTCGCTTAACCCGTCCAGAACGTCAAGCTTGGTAAAAGCAATACCATTCACCCCGTTAATGGCGCAGGTCTGACGCACCAACACTGCATCAAACCACCCGCAGCGCCGTGATCGTCCTGTCACAGTGCCTTTTTCACGACCAACGGTTGCCAGATGCTGGCCAACTTCGTCATCCAGTTCACACGCAAACGGGCCTTCACCAACCCGCGTTGTGTAAGCCTTGACAATACCCAATACAAAATCAATTGCGCCCGGTCCCAAACCCGTGCCAGATGCCGCCATGCCAGCGGTTGTGGTGCTGGAAGTCACAAACGGATAGGTGCCAAAGTCCACATCCAGCAAAGACCCTTGCGCGCCTTCAAACAAAATCCGTTTTCCAGCTTTGCGTTTCTCGTTTAACACTTTCCAAACTGGTGCCGCATAGGGCAGCACGCTGAGCGCGATGGCCAACAGGCTGGCTTTTAAAGCCACGGGATCAATTTCCTCAAGTCCCAACCCATTTCGCAACGCATTGTGATGGGTCAACAACCGCGCAATTCGCAAATCCAGCGTTTTTTCGTCCGCCAAATCAGCAACCCGAATGGCGCGCCGCCCGACCTTGTCTTCATAACAAGGGCCAATGCCGCGCCCTGTAGTGCCAATTTTTGCAATAGAATTCTGCGCCTCACGCGCGCGGTCCAATTCGCCGTGAATTGGCAAAATCAGCGACGTATTTTCTGCAATCATCAGGCTGTCAGGCGATATCTCCACCCCCTGCCCGCGCAGCTTGGCAATTTCTTCTTGCAAGGCCCACGGGTCCAGCACCACACCATTGCCAATCACCGACAATTTCCCGCCCCGCACAATACCCGAGGGCAGCAAGGACAATTTGTAAACCTTGCCATCAATCACCAACGTGTGGCCAGCATTATGCCCGCCCTGAAACCGCGCGATCACGTCAGCACGCTCCGACAGCCAATCAACAATCTTACCTTTGCCCTCGTCACCCCATTGCGCGCCGACAACTACTACATTGGCCATTTCGTGCCTCTTTTATCTGGAAATTACCGGTGGGGTATATAAGCCAAGACCAAAAAGGGGAAGCAAAAAGAACCCTGAAATCGCATGTGTCACATTGATGGCGGTTAAACAGCCACTTGTGTCACCTTGCTGTCGTGGGCAAACTGCCACGATGCGCCTAGCACCAAGGGGCAATGCAATTCAACCAAAGGGTTTTTGATGATTTTGCGAAAAATACGGCTTGAACGGGGATGGTCCCAGGAACAGCTTTCCGAGCTGTCAGGGGTAAGCACCCGCACCATCCAGCGTATTGAACGCGGCAAAAAAGCCAGCCTTGAAACGTTGAAATGCCTTGCAGCGGTTTTTGAAACCGAGATTAACCATCTGCAACAGGAGCAAGACATGACCGACCCCCTAACAAACGAAGACCGTGCCGCCCTTTCCAAAGTCAAGGAATGGATGCAATATGATGATGGCGGCTATATCATAGACCCGTCCCTAAGCGCACAGGAACGCGACGCCCTAAGCTATGTCCGCGAGATCAAGGGGTTTTATAACCACCTGATTGCTTTTATTGCGGTCATGCTTTTGTTGCTGGGTATCAACCTAGCGACCAGCCCCGAATATTTATGGGTAGTCTGGCCAGCACTTGGCTGGGGCATTGGCCTTACGGTGCACGGGGTTGGCGTGTTTGAAATATTTTCCCTGTTCGGGCCGGAATGGGAGAAAAAACAAATGCAAAAGCGCCTGCGCAAAAAATAATTTAAGGAACCGCCGGATTTCGACAAAATCAATATCCGGCGCAGCTCAAATGAGGTGGCTTGCTAAAACGCCAATGCTTTGGCCTGCGTGACTTGTGGCAGGCTGGCAATTTTTGCCAAGGTCTTGGCGTCGATCTTGGCATCTACGCCCATCAGGGCAATCGCCTCACCATCTTTGACCTCACGCCCCAAAGCAAAGGTGGCGATATTCACACCAAGCGCCCCCAAAGTGGTGCCAAGCGCCCCAATATAGCCCGGAATGTCAGCATTGGTTGTATACAGCATAAATGGCTGCGGCTCGGCCTCCATATTGATACCTTTTATCTGGATAAATCTTGGCCGCCCATCCGAATATATCGTCCCCGCGACTGAGCGGGTCTGTCTTTCCGTGGTCACCGTCAAGCGCATATAAGACCCAAATGCGCCTTGCTTGTCTTTGCGGATTTCAGTTATTTTAACGCCACGCTCTCGGGCTACAATCGGGGCCGAAACCATGTTGATGCCACCCTCGCCTACCAGTGGAATTAACAAGCTGGCGGTCAGTGCTGCAACCAATGGTTTCAGATTCAAATCTGCCACATCACCAACAAATTCGATCTCTATTTCCGTGATCGGGTTTTCTGTCACCTGTCCGGCAAACCCGCCGAGCATTTCTGACAGTTCGATCCAAGGTTTCAAAACCGGTGCTTCCTCAGCGGTCACACTTGGCGCGTTGAGCGCATTGGATATTGCCCCATCCATCAGGTATGCCGACATTTGTTCAGCGACCTGAAGCGCCACGTTTTCCTGCGCTTCGGATGTTGCCGCGCCCAGATGCGGGGTGCAAACCACGTTCGGCAAGCCAAATAGCGGGTTATTTTTGGCTGGTTCATCAGCAAACACATCAAATGCCGCGCCGGCCAATGCGCCCGACTTAATCGCCTCAGCCACTGCGTTTTCGTCAACCAGTCCGCCACGCGCGCAGTTGATGATCCGCGCGCCTTTTTTGATTTTGGCGATTTTGTCAGCCGAAAGAATATTAGCGGTCTTGTCGGTTTTGGGCAGGTGCAATGTGATGAAATCAGCACGGCCCAAAAGGTCATCCAATTCCTCAATTTTGGTAACACCAATGGTTTTGGCACGGTCATGGGAAAGAAACGGGTCATAGGCAATCACCTTCATCTTCAGACCTATCGCGCGGCTGGCGACAACCGAACCAATATTGCCAGAGCCAATCAAACCAAGGGTTTTTCCGGTGATTTCAGACCCCATAAATTTTGATTTTTCCCATTTACCACCCTGCGTGGAGGCATCGGCTGCCGGAATTTGTCGCGCCACTGCAAACATCATGGCAATCGCGTGTTCAGCGGTGGTAATTGAATTGCCAAACGGCGTGTTCATCACCACAATGCCTTTGGCGCTGGCAGCGGCAATATCGACGTTATCTACGCCAATGCCCGCCCGCCCGATGACCTTCAGATTATCAGCCTTGGCGATCAAATCCGCTGTGGCTTTGGTGGCGGAACGAATGGCCAGACCGTTATATTGACCAATGATTTCCGCCAGCTTGGCAGGATCTTTGCCAAGATCAGGCATAAAATCAACCTCAACCCCTGCATTTTTGAAAATGTCCACAGCAGCGGTGCTGAGTTTGTCGGATATAAGAACTTTAGGCATATTAAGCCTCCTTAAAATTAGTTTTGGCGGCGGCAAATGCCCAATCAAGCCAAGGGGTTAGCGCGATAATATCTGCGGTATCAACCGTAGCCCCGCACCAAATGCGTAAACCAGCAGGTGCATCGCGATAACCGCCTATGTCATAGGCCGCGGCCTCCGCGTCCAGTAATTTTACCATGGTTTTGACAAAAGAGTTCTGCGCAGCGTCATCCATGGCTGCAATCAATGGATCAGTGATTTTTACGCAAACCGAAGTGTTGGAACGCGCAGCAGCAACAGGCACCAGATTTTCCACCCAGTCGGTTGCATCCACCCATGTTTGCAGGGCGGCAAAATTGGCATCAGCGCGCCGGCGAGTCTCAGTTAAACCGCCGATTTTTTCCATCCATGCAAGGCTGTCTTCTGCATCAGCAATTGCCAGCATTGACGGTGTGTTGATGGTGGCACCGCTAAAAATACCCTCGATCAATTTGCCAGCTTTGGTCAGGCAGAAAATCTTGGGCAAAGGCCGGTCCGGCGCATAACTTTCCAGCCGTTCCACCGCGCGGGGGCTAAGGATAATCACCCCGTGCGCAGCCTCGCCGCCCATGGCTTTTTGCCAGCTAAACGTGGTGACATCCAGCTTTTCCCATGGCAAATCCTGTGCAAATGCCGCCGATGTCGCATCACAAATGGTCAGCCCTTTGCGGTCATCACTAATCCAGTCTCCATTAGGAACCCGCGCCCCAGAGGTTGTGCCGTTCCACGTAAAAACCACATCGACATCGGGGCGCACTGCACCCAGATCAGGCAGATGGCCATAATCGGCCTTTAGCACATTTACATCATCCAGCTTTAACTGTTTTTGAATATCGGTGGCCCAACCAGCACCAAAGCTTTCCCAGACCAGCACATCAACGGGGCGCACGCCAAGCAGTGACCAAAGCGCCATTTCAACCGCGCCGGTATCGGATGCGGGCACAATGCCGACCCGATAATCATCCGGCACATCTAAAATCGCCGCCATACGATCAATAACCGATTTGATCTGTGATTTTGGCCCGGCAGCCCGGTGCGAACGGCCAAGATAGGCGCGTTTTGCAACCGATTCAAAATTCCAGCCGGGGCGTTTGGGGCATGGCCCCGAACTAAATTCAGGGCGCGCAGGCTTAACCTGCGGCTTTAAAGGGAGGCTCATAGATGGCTCCTGCA
>QIGK01000022.1 GCA_003228875.1 Rhodobacterales bacterium | reverse complement strand
CCAGCGCCCTGATTTGAACAGGGGGCCTCTTGATCCACAATCAAGCGCTCTAACCTACTGAGCTACGCCGGCACCGTGGGCGTGAATTACAACCGTGTGTCAATGATTGCAAGCACAGAGTTCAGGCCTCGGGCTTGCATCTTGGAATTCAGGGCGGTAGCAGGGGTTTTTGAAGGGGACAACAATATGAGCATCAATAAACAAAGTGAAACCGCAGCAAATCTTCAGATCGGGCCTACCGATCAAGGCATGGTGCGGCTGTATATCGAAACCCCCGATTACCAGCTTCCGCTTGATTTTGATCCTGATGAAGCCATCGAAATTGCCGAAGAGCTGACAGCAGCGGCCAACAAAGCCCGGGCAATAACTCCTAAACGTTAAACATTATGCTTGGTTGCGGGTCGGTATATTTTGCCAAGCGCGCCGCCGCATTGCGCCCGAATTTATACAATAATGTTTTGCGCCGTGCCGCATTCAGTAGCGTTTCTTTAGGCAAATGGATAATTTCGCCATCATATGCGTCTGCGATAATCAGACCTGCGTTTTGTGGCAGTATTTCGACTGGAAAATTCGACGCCACCGCCCAGAAATATCGGTCACACCATTCCAGATAGCGCTGCCATTTTTTGTCACTGGTAAAATCCGCCTGACTTGATTTACATTCCACAATCCAGATTTCGGATTTCGGACCAAGGGCCATTATGTCGACCCGCAACCCGTGGCTTGGCACAAATTCTGTCAGGGTTACAAACCCGTGGCTTTGCAGCAGGCGGCAAGTTCCCCGCGCGATCAATTTACCTTGTGGTGTTTCGGTCATCTCGCATGGGAACATTATAGGAACGTTCAGTCAAGTGCCCAGAACGAAGACCCAATTCTTCCAATCTGGTTTCATACCGTTTTTTCAACGCCGCTGCCGAATAATAATCGAGCATTAACGCTTGCCCGTTTTTAGCGCGGGCTTGGGCGGCGGGCATATCATCATGGACTTGGCATAGTGTATTCGTCAGCGCCACTTGGTCAATCTCAGCCCAGTGAACCCCGGCAACAGGCGAGATTATCGCAGCTTGGTTGGCTTTTTGCATTTGGCAACGCACCGGAAATGCGGTTTCTGTTGAACAAAAATCCTGAGTGCCCGAATAATCGGTAACAATCAAAGGTTTGGCATATTTTAGGGCATAAGCCGGAAAATATCCAAACCCTTCGGAACGGTGCGGCGAAACAATGCAATCAACAGCGCCGATCAACCCTAGCAGGGCATTAAATGGCAGCATTCGCTGATCAAGCACAATACGGGGGTCACGTTTGGCAATGCGGGTGATGATATTCATTTGGCCTTCGGGGTCACCCCAATGTTGTTGCGGCGCTGGCGTGGTCTTCAGAATAAATTTTACATTTTTAGAATTGGGAAAAGCCCGTTGAAACGCGGTTATTGCTGCCAACGGGTTTTTCCGTGCCACGGATGAGTGGATGTCAAAACACATCAAAAACACGGTATCTGAGCGATCAAACCCATAAACTGACAAATCCATGGCAGGCATATCGGGCAGGTCAAAACCTTTGCCAATCATGGTTACTGGCCGGTCGTAAGCTTTTTCATAGATATTCTGGACAAATTTTGACGGGGTCCAAATCTCGTCCAGACACTGATTGGCCATATCGTGCGATTTTGGGGTGTTTTCCAGCTCCCATAATAAAAACCCGATGTGGAACGCGTCTTTTTGGCTGTTCCGTAAAATTTGCGCGGGAATTTCGCCAGCATTAACATGGTGCAGATAAAACTGTTTTTCAGTGGCGATGTTGCGCATTGCCAACGCGCTCATTTTTTTGTTTTTGGCCAGACCTGTTTCAGCAGATGCTGCGCCGGTCACATGGACGCCAGTGTCAAGAACAGGCAATTCAGCAGTGGAAAAAGCGGTGAGCAACGGGTAGCCACGGCGGCTCAGATTTGAAAACCAATCTGCCAGATGGCTTGATTGCCATGGTGTGCGTAGGCATTGGCGGGTTTGGGCCGGGGCATGGGCCAACACACAGGCCAGCAATTCAAACCGTGAAAGGTTTCCCTTAATGCCGCCAACCGGAGCAGCAAAATAAGCGGACAAACTTTCACCCATAAAATCTGTGGTGGTGTTAAATCTGGAATGGGCAGAAACGACTTGAAATGCAAATGCAATACGTCCGACATTTTGGCCAAGTTTTTGTCGGCCATATTTTCGCGGATAACAATGTAACAAAGACCAAAAATAAGCTGGAAGAATGACATCTTTTGTATCAGCTTGGCGCAGTGCCGCTACTTTGTTTAGGCCGGCACGAGTTTTACAATCTGCTTTGAATGCGGCAAAAACCGAGGCATTTAATGGCAAGGCATGATTGCAGCCATTGGGTGTCTGCACCATATACCAGCGCAAATATTCCAGCCGCTCAATCGGGTTGGTAAGATCAAATCGTTGGTCATTTTGGAACTTAAAGTTCAAATGTTCCATAAATCGGGAAATCGGGACCTGCTGTTCAGGATCGGCAATTTGGTCGTCAAAATCACCATCAAAAAACCCTTGCTCTGTAGTTTGGAACGGCACAGGTTTATTCAAAAGACGTGTGACCACCAAATGCAAAACTCGCAAGTCTGATTTCAGTGCCGTGCCTTCTGACAATTGGCTGATTGCCTTTTGCAGCCAAGCCGGAGTCAGCCGGATATGGCCAGTTTTATTGGCCAGTCTAAAAAGCGTTTCTTCGGTTGTTGCTGACCCGGGTTTACTGAATGCAGCGCCAAGAATTTTGTTCGCAAGCCGAAGCCCTCGGTTTTTTTTGCTAACAAGACGAACCGAATTTGGTCGCAAAACGCGGGCCGTCAACGCGATACCAACACAGGCTACGCGGGCCAGAAACGAAAATCCGGTGGGGTATACGATGACAGTTTTTGGTTTTCGAAAAGCGATCATGGCTAAAAATTTTAGCCTTCGGAATTCTTCTATGCGGCGATTTTTCCAACGATCCTGACGGATAGTTTCAAACCCCATGGCTTGTGGGTAAAATATGCAAAGCCCGTGATTTTCGGCTAGAATTTGTTTTATATGTGGCTCAAACCGTTTTTTTGACGAAAAGCGCAAGAATTGGTCGCCATAGACCGGCGTCACTGATGACAGGGTTCGCAGTTCCAAGCCCTGCGAATCAAGAACATGCACAAGCTGTGCTGCTTGTCTTGCCGCAACGTTTGCCCGGGGTGGAAAAGGGGCGTAAACTAGAACTTTACCCGTAATATTGGTGTAGAATGTCACCTTAACCTCAAATTAAATTCAATGTTTCTTATCAATAAACTGGTTAATGGTTGTTTAATTTCTACCCCTTTTACCTGACGGGATAAACCCCTATGTTAAAGGTGGCGGGTGCTGACCTTCTCGTGAGAGGCCAAATCCTAGTGGCCTTAATTCTTAGAAAGGGAACTGGCTCTGTGACTGGCTCTGGCCTATTGCATCTGGTGCCCACCTGGTTCACCAGGCTCTCAAGGATACGATCCCTCCACGGCCGATGATGGGCCCGCCACCATTAAGGGAAAACCCATGACCAAACTGGCTGAACAAAAACAACTTGCGCGCAAGGCTGGGGTAGCGCGCCGCATGCTGGCTCACCAAAATGGCGCGGCGGCAGGTATAACTGCGGCGGCGCATTTAATGCAGTGGTTAAAAGACCAACCGGTTTTGACCGTTGCCGGATATATCCCGATTCGCACGGAAATTGATGTTTTACAGGCCATGCGCTTGCTGCATCTTCGGAATATCAAGTTATGTGTTCCGGTAATTATGAAGGCTGGCCAGCCGCTCAAGTTTCGCCAATGGACCCCGGATTGCGATATGGAAAGCGGCCCGTTCGGAGCCTCTGTGCCAGTTACAGGCAACTGGTTGGTGCCGGACCTGATGCTTTGCCCTTTGGTGGCGTTTGACAGTAGCGGCCATCGGCTTGGCTATGGCGGCGGGTTTTATGACCGCAGCCTTGCGGAAATTCGCGACCAGAAACAGGTTACAGCGCTGGGATACGCTTACGCAGCGCAACGCACAGACAATCTGCCGATTGAACCTACCGACCAGCCGTTGGAGGGTATGGTCACCGAAAACGGCGTTGAGATTTTCTAGGTGGTCGGCGCAATAAAATCCGGCACAATGCCTGATGCACGGATATAGGGTTCCACATCTTTGCCAGCAAACAACCCATGATCAACAATCAGAACCGTGCCAAATCCGGCGGCTTTGCCGCCTAGAATATCGGTGTGTAAGGTATCGCCAACCATGGCGATACGGTGGTTTGGAATAGTTGCGGGAATGCGTTTCCGAGCCTCGGCAAAAATTGCATCAAAGGGCTTACCGGAAAAAACCGGCGCAATGCCCGTGGCCCGCGCCGTTTCATGGGCAAACCAACCCGGTTCCAGCGATAACCCGTCTTCGCGGGGGGCAACAATATCGGGATTGCCAACCAGAACAGGGCGCGGGTTTTTCAACAGGCTTTCAACCATCATATTCTGGCGTTCGTCTGTCCAGTCCGCACTGCCCAACAAGATAAACCCGCCGACATCACCATAAAGCTTTGGGTCATCCCCTAAATCTAGCAAAGTGGCCGGAAACTGGTCCAGCCGCGAGGGCTTAAGGGACATCACCCCCCAAGTGGTTTTGGGTTGCGCAGCGATGCTGGCTGATAAAATCTCGCGGCTGGCAATCACGGTTTCAGCTGTAAAGTCGAACCCAAAACGTTTGTATTTGGCCAGCGAGGTTTTGGCAGGCAGGCTGGCACCATTGGTCATCACCTTTGCCAGCTTGCCCATGGCTTGCAGCGTGGCAATACGTTCTGGCGCGCCCTTGATCGG
The DNA here is from genome assembly GCA_003228875.1 of Rhodobacterales bacterium. Taxonomy (GTDB): domain Bacteria; phylum Pseudomonadota; class Alphaproteobacteria; order Rhodobacterales; family Rhodobacteraceae; genus UBA3077. The sequence goes on along the minus strand of QIGK01000022.1, from coordinate 3,209 downwards.
GGTTTCCCCCACATTCAGCACCCCAAACGCATCCAGCAGAAAAACGTCAAACCTGTCGGTCAGATCCCCCAGATGGTTGATCTGTTTTGAGATTGCGGGAAACGCTGCCTTTGGCAATGTTTCCCGCACCCGTTCATATTGGGCAAAGGCCCAGTCGGTATCAATTTTGAAATCCGGCATAGACCCTGCTTAGATAATCGCGCCGCGCACTTTGGCAGACACCCATTCGCTTATCACCACAGCCACCAGAATAACCAGCAAAATTAGTGATACTTGCGGCCAAGCGATGGTATTCAGCGAAGAACTAAGCTGCAACCCAATGCCGCCCGCACCCACAAGGCCAAGCACCGTGCTTTCGCGGATATTGATGTCCCAGCGGAACACCGCAATACCGGCAAAAGCAGGCATGATTTGGGGCACAATGCCATAAACCATGATTTGCCAGCGTTTGGCACCTGTCGCCGTGATTGCCTCGACCTGATTTTCGTCGATTTCCTCAATGGCTTCATAAAGCAGTTTTGCACAAAATCCGATGGAGCGGATCGAAATCGCCAACAGCCCGGCAAACACGCCCGGGCCAACGATTGACACAAACAGCAATGCCCAGATTAGCGAGTTTACAGAACGGCTGGAAACAATAATCAGCAAGGCGATGGGGCGAACAAATACCCGGCTGGGGGTTGTGTTGCGCGCTGCCATAAACGCCACGGGAACCGCAATAAACAGCGAAATAACTGTGCCCAGCGTGGCGATATTCAACGTATCCCAAATCGGTTTCCACAGCTTGTCCATATAAGACCAACGCGGCGGCACCGCGCGACCGGCGATGTCGACGGTTACTTCGCCAACATTGCCCATCAACGCCCATAAGGTATTGTCGGAAATTGCCTGCCAAGACCACACAAAGGCCACCACAAGCGCAAACCACATGCCCCAACGGGTTAATTGGGCTTTTTGGTCACGGACTTGCCAGACTTTCAGGCCATTTTTTTCGATACTAGGCATTATTTGATCCTCGCGCGGATAATTCCGGACAGGTATTCAAGAACCATCACGGTAGCGATTATAATAAGAAGAATGGCGGCAACCGTGCCGAATTCATAACGGTCAAACGCGGTGTTCAAGGTGGCACCGATACCGCCCGCGCCAACCAGCCCCAACACCGCTGATTCGCGGAAATTGATGTCGAGCCGATACATAGAAAGCCCGATCAGGCGCGGCATAACCTGCGGCTGCACACCAAAATTGATGCGTTGCAGCCAGCTTGCACCAGTTGACTGAACCGCCTCGGCCTGAACTTTGTTCATGTCCTCAATTTCTTCGGCCAGCAATTTGGCAAGGAAACCGATGGTGGCAAAGCTGAGCGTAATAAAGCCCGCAAGCGGACCAAACCCAAGGATGGCCACCAGAATAATAGCCACGATCAGCTCGTTTAACGCGCGCGAAACTGTGATAACAAAGCGGCAAAACAAGTAAACAGGCAATGGCGCAATATTGCGTGCCGCACCGAGCGCAATCGGGATCGAAATACCGATACCTACCACGGTTGACGCAACCGTCATCACAACGCTTTCATACATGCCTTGTTTAATGTCGTCCAAACGGGATGTAAAATCAGGGTTCATAAACCCTTCGATAAATTGCATGCCACGGGCAAGACCACGTTCAATGCGCGACCAGTTAACATCTATGCCCGAGAAAAACCGGTCAATTCTGCCAAATTTAAAGCCTTCTTCGACAATGCCAAATACTGCCAGCCAATTCGCCAGACCTTTGGTGCCGAGTGTCGCAAGGAATAAATACAGCAATGCGACGATCAAAAAGCCAATTCGCACTCTGCGGCTGCTGATAAACGGAGGCTTTTTCCAAGCAGTGCCGAGCTTGCTGTCTAACGCAACGCTCACGCTTTGGCCTCCTCGTCTTCGTCTTCGACTTTTTCGATGGTCGCTTCCCAGTCTTCTTCGCCGTAAATCTGGGTCAGGACTTCGGGGGTTAATTCGGTAGGGCCACCGTCAAATACGACTTTGCCAGTTTCGAGGCCAATGACGCGTTCGACAAACATTTGCGCTAGCGCCACATCGTGGATATTGATGATCGCCGCAAGGCCGCGTTCTTCGCAAAGCTCACAAATCAAGCGCATGATTTGGCGCGAGGTTTTAGGGTCAAGCGAGGCAGTGGGTTCATCAACCAGCAACAATGACGGGTCTTGTATCAGCGCGCGGCAAATACCGACACGTTGACGTTGCCCGCCCGAAAGCTCGTCAGCGCGTTTATCTGCCATTGCCAACAGGCCCACACGGTCCAGCAGGCGATATGCCTCGTCCACATCAGATTGCGGAAATTTGCGCAAGAAACTGCGCCAGAAACCAACATAGCCAAGCCGCCCTGACAGCACGTTTTCCATCACTGTCAGACGCTCCACAAGCGCGTATTCCTGAAAAATCATCCCCATGCGGCGGCGCATTTTGCGCAAGCGGCCAGAGCCGAGGGTTGTAATATTTACGTCGTCCAGAACCGCGGAGCCGGATGTTGGCTCTACCAAGCGATTCACGCAACGGATCAAAGTGCTTTTTCCCGCACCCGAGGGGCCAATCAGGGCAACAACCTGCCCTTTAGGAATAGAAAGTGTTACATCACTTAGGGCTTTGTCACCCGTATTATATACTTTTGTTAAGCCGTTCAATTGCAGCATCTGCTAACCCCATTAGATAAAGAAATGGCGCCCGCGTTCCCACAGGCGCCATAGTTTTTACAACTTACTCACAAGCGTATGAAACGCCGTTTGCTGTGTCGATTGTGCGGATAACTTCCCAGAATTCCTTGTAATTCATATCAAGGAACTGACCTTCATTCGATTTCTCAAATTCAGCCTGCAATGCGGTGCCATCCCAATCAAACGAGAAGAACGCGCCGCGAATATTTGCTGCCAGTTCGGGGTCAAGGTTATGCGCCACACCAAACCCAGTGGTTGGGAAGGTTTGCGATTTATAGATCGAGATAATCTGATCTTCGGTAATATCACCACGCGCGATCATCCGGCTCATGACAGAGTTGGCAATCGATGCTGCGGTGTAATCCTGATTAGCAACACCAAGGATGGAGTTGTCATGCTTGCCCGAAAACGCCGGTTCAAAGTCACGATCAGCGATCATATCAAATTCGGATGCAAGGATAGCCGACGGCGCCTTGAAGCCCGAATTGGATGTTGG
>QIGK01000104.1 GCA_003228875.1 Rhodobacterales bacterium | reverse complement strand
GTAGGGCCGGTAAAGGCAACCTTTAAAGGCTCGGTTACCCTTAGCGATATTGTTGACGGGGAAAGCTATAAGCTGAGTGGCGCTGGCAAAGGTGGGGCTGCTGGCTTTGCCAAAGGCAGCGCTGCGGTTAGGCTTGAGGATGATGAGGCTGGCACCAAGCTTAGCTATGTTGTTAATGCCAAGGTTGGCGGAAAAATGGCACAGCTTGGATCGCGGGTGATTGATGCGGTGGCTAGAAAGCTTGCGGATAAGTTTTTCGAGAATTTTGAAAATGCAGTGGCACCGCCTTTGGCGGATGCAGCCGAAGAAATAAAACAAGAAGCGCCCAAAAAGGGCTGGCTGGCCAGAATATTAGGTTGGTTTACTAAAAAATAATGACACAAGGGAGGAACCAGATGTCATCTATATCAATGACCGTAAACGGAAAAACCGTAAGCGGAGAGGTCGAAGGGCGCACATTGCTTTCGCAATTCCTGCGCGAAGATTTATTGCTGACCGGCACCCATATCGGCTGTGATACCAGCCAATGCGGTGCCTGTTCGGTGCATGTTGACGGCAAGCTTGTCAAAGGCTGCACCATGCTGGCGGTTGAGGCTGATGGCGCGGCGGTCACCACGATTGAGGGCATGGCCAACGAGGATGGCTCATTAAGCATTATTCAGGCAGCCTTTCAGGAACATCACGGATTGCAATGCGGGTTTTGCACCCCCGGCATGGTGATGGCGACAGATTCGTTGCTGAAATCGAACAGCGACCCTTCCGAGGCTGAAATTCGCAAACACCTGTCCGGCAATATCTGCCGCTGCACGGGCTATCATAACATCATCAAATCAATTCAGGCAGCGGCTTCCCAACTGGGTTAAGCGCGTTTGAAACAGGAGGAATAAAATGCCCAAAGATAACGGCATAGGCGCCAGCCCAAAACGGCGCGAGGACGTCCGATTTTTGACCGGTCGCGGTCAGTATACTGACGATATTAAACTTAAAAACCAGTGTCAGGCAATGTTTGTGCGCTCGCAAGTCGCCAACGGAGTGATCAAATCCATTGATACATCCGTGGCCGCAGGCATGCCCGGCGTATTGGCGATTTTCACCGGCGAAGATTTCACCGAGGTCGGCGGAAACCCCGCTGGCTGGTTGATCAACAGCCGCGATGGTGAACCGATGAAAGAACCCAAGCGGCCAGTTTTGGCCCATGGCAAAGTCCGCCATGTGGGGGATGCATATGCGGCGGTGATTGCGGAAACTCACGAACAGGCGCTGGATGCCGCCGAGGCGATTGATGCCGATATTGACGAGTTACCCGCCGTGATAGACATGGCAGATGCCTTGGCCAACACCGATAATCTGGTGCATGACGAAATAGAAACCAACCAGTGTTTTGACTGGGGCTGGATCGAAGACAATCGCGCCGCCACCGACGAGGCCATCAAAAACGCGCCGCACGTCACCACGCTGGAGCTGGTCAATAACCGTTTGGTGCCAAACGCCATGGAAACGCGGGCATCTACCGGCGATTATAACCCGGGCACGGGCGATTATACGCTTTATACCACCTCGCAAAACCCGCATCTGACGCGGTTGCTGATTTCAGCATTTGTGATGGGCATTCCCGAGAACAAACTGACCATTATTGCGCCCGATGTGGGCGGCGGTTTTGGCTCAAAAATCTATCATTACGGCGAAGAAGCCCTTGTGCTGGCGGCCTCGAAAAAACTGGGCCGTCCTGTTGCATGGACTGCAACCCGTTCCGAGGCTTTTCTGACTGACGCCCACGGGCGCGACCACAAAACCACCATCGAGCTGGCCACCGATAAGGAAGGCAACTTTTTGGCCATCCGCACCAGCACGCTGGCCAATGTCGGGGCGTATCTGTCGAACTTCTCGACTGTGACACCAACGTTCTTGCATGGCACAGTGATTTCTGGAAATTATACGGTGCCGCATATTTATGTGAACCTGAAAGCTGTATTCACCAATACAGCACCGGTTGATGCCTATCGTGGCGCTGGCCGTCCAGAGGCAACGTATTCTGTTGAACGGGTGATTGATAAATGCGCGCGCGAGCTGGGAATGAGTCCGCTTGAAATTCGCCGCAAGAATTTTATCAAAAAGGAACAGTTTCCTTTCGCTACGGCAGCGGGGCTGGAATATGATTCCGGTGATTACCATGCGCTGGTTGATAAGCTCGAAGAAATCGCCGATTTCAAAGGGTTTGCGGCGCGCAAGGCTGAAAGCGCATCGCGCGGCTTGCTGCGCGGGCTTGGCGTTAACACCTATGTTGAGGCTTGTGGGCTGGCACCTTCAAACCTTGCCGGAGTGCTTGGTGCGCGGGTTGGCCTGTTTGAGGCCGCAACTGTGCGGGTTAATGCCACCGGCAATATTTCGGTGATGACAGGGTCACACAGCCATGGCCAAGGCCATGAAACCGTGTTCCCGCAACTGGTGGCAGATATGCTTGGCATGTCGGCTGATGATATCGATATTGTGCACGGCGACACGTCCAAAATCCCGTTCGGGATGGGAACCTACGGGTCGCGCTCCATGTCGGTTGGTGGGTCTGCGATCGTAAAAGCCACGGAAAAAATCATCGACAAAGCCAGCAAAATCGCGGCCCATATGATGGAAGCCGGTGAGGGCGATATTGAGTTCAATGACGGGGTGTTCAGCGTGACGGGCACTGACAAATCCGTCAGTTTCCCCGAGGTGGCGTTCAAGGCATATGTGCCCCATGATTACCCCCATGACAAACTGGAACCGGGGCTGGAGGAAACCGCGTTTTACGACCCCGCCAACTTTACATATCCTTCCGGCGCGTATGCTTGCGAGGTTGAAGTAGACCCTGAAACCGGCAAAGTTACGGTATGTTCAATGGCTGCTGCTGATGATGTTGGCAATGTCATCAACCCGATGATTGTTGAGGGCCAAATTCAAGGCGGCCTTGGCCAAGGCATCGGTCAGGCGCTGGTTGAAAACTGCGTTTATAATGATGACGGGCAGCTATTAACGGGGTCTTACATGGATTACACCATGCCGCGCGCGGATGATCTGCCGTTCTTTACAACTGACCAAACGACGTTAACGCCTTGCACCCACAACCCCCTCGGGGCCAAAGGCTGCGGAGAGGCGGGGGCGATTGGATCACCGCCAACTGTGATCAATGCTGTGGTTGATGCTTTGTCAGACCTCGGTGTCACCCATATTGATATGCCAGCCAGCCCCGCGCGGGTCTGGGCAGCTATCCAAGCAGCTTCGTGAAAAGGAAAGATCATGCATAATTTCGATTTTGAAAAACCAAGCACGGTTGCTGACGCAGTTGCGGCATTGGCGTCTGAGGACGCGCAAGCACTGGCGGGCGGGCAAACCCTTATTCCGACGCTTAAGCAACGCCTTGCCGCGCCGTCAAAACTGGTGTCGTTAACAGGTATTGCTGACTTGCAGGGCATCAGCCATTCCGATGGTGTCTTAACCATTGGCGCCGCAACAACCCATGTAGAGGTCGCGGCAGGGGGCTATGGCTCATTGTCAGTATTGGCCGGAAATATTGGTGATCCGGCGGTACGTAACCGTGGCACTATTGGCGGAAGCCTTGCTAATAATGACCCTTCAGCGGATTATCCGGCGGCGGTTCTTGCGACGGGTGCCACAATCAACACCAACGCACGTTCGATCAAGGCAGATGATTTCTTTGACGGGATTTTTACAACGGCACTTGAGGAGGGGGAAATCATCACCTCAGTTGCTTTCCCGATCCCTGAGGCGTCTTGTTATGAAAAATTCGAACAACCTGCATCGCGCTTTGCGCTTGTGGGTGTTTGCGTGGCAAAAATGGCGGGTGGAGTCCGGGTTGCCGTGACCGGCGCGTCAGAGGAAGGCGTGCATCGCTGGCGTGAGGCCGAAACAGCCCTGAATGCCAATTTCAGTGCTGATGCCATTGCTGATCTATCGGTCAGCGCTGATGGCCTGATCAGTGACCTGCACGGCACACCGAAATATCGTGCCAATCTTGTCAAGGTGCTGACAGCGCGCGCGGTTGCGAACTGCTAGGAAAAACTAAAAGACAAGCCCCCGCTTGATCGCGGGGTCTTGTCACTTTACATAACTTAACACCCTTGGCTCATCCAAGCGTTTTGGATGGGATTTTGCCCTTAACGCAAAACAAATGGCCAGTATTTATTGGGTTGTAACCTTCCCGGGCAGTGAGAGGTCACCGGAAGCGACGTCATAAACTTTGGTCACACAAAGAAGCGGCGCTTCGCCATGCTCGTTTATCCGGAGTTCCGCTGTCACAGCGTCAAATGAAACACCAACAGCATTCGCAACCGGCACCGTGATTCGGACCTGCTGACCGGCAAAAATTGGGCTCATCCCCGGACTGTCGAGCGCAATCGGCAGATTGGGCGCTGTGGCTGGCAGCAAGTCCCGACCCGGCATGACATCCCGAACTTTAAGACCCTCGCCGCACGCGTCGTCTGGCGTCAGCACAACCCAGTGCGAATGCCATTCGCCGCCGTCATTGGCCGGATCATTGTCTTGGTTTTCGTCAAATAGCGGCGTGTCGTCAAAATCTGGATGCGCTGTGATTGTAAACGCAAGGATGCCTGATTCAGCGTCAAAGCCGACTTTGGCTGGGTCCATACTGGTTGGCCAGACGTAGGCGTGGACTTTGGCACCGGTAAGTTGGCCGATCCGCACCGGCTTTACGCTTCCGGCAATGCCCGCAACGTTCAATGTAAAAGTCAAAAGCCTGCCATCGGTTGTCACCTCTGAGCCGGTAATGTCGAACGCAGTTGTTTTTTGCGGATCGATGGGGCTGATAATTAGCTCCGCGAAGGCAGAGCCTGCTGACGTAGCTGCCAGAATGATGGCGATAGTAAGGTGTTTCATGAGTGTTTCTCCTTTTGGTATCGACTCGATACATAAATTCTTTACGCCAACCAAATTTAACTTGCAAGCATTGTTTTTAGTCGATACTAAAAATAAATGGATAATTCGATCACAACATTACTAGAGCGTCTGTCGCGGGTTCTTCAGAATGACGCTCATGATAGCGGTCTTAAACCAACCCAGTGGGAAGCCTTGCGTTACCTTGCGCGCGCCAATCGTTTCTCGCGCAGCCCCGGCGCTTTGACAACGTATCTCGGTATGACAAAAGGCACGGTTTCCCAAACTCTGTTAGCGCTTGGTCGTAAAGGACTGGTCGATAAACAAGCCACTGCAAAAGACCGACGCGGTGTGAAACTTGATTTGACCAAAGCAGGAGAAATGCTTCTTGCCAGCGACCCGATGTTAAAAATTGAAATTTCAATCGCGGCCATGCCACATAGAGCCAGTGTTCAGCTTGCTAAATTTTTTGAGGGTCTTCTCAAAGACATGATCAGCCAACGTGGCGGCCGCCCTTTTGGTGTTTGCAAAACCTGCACCCATTTTCGCAGCCGACACCTAAAAGGCGCGCCTAATTATTGCAGCCTGCTCAATGAGCGGCTGTCAGAAATCGATAGTGAACAGATATGTATTGAGCAAAAGCCAGCCGCCCGAGAGGGTGCGACTGCCTAATGGCCAAGTTGACTTAGAATTAGACCAGCGGCGGCAACTTTTGGCTTTATCACCTGTGCGCTTAAATAGGCCGGTCAAACAACCACAAACTGCCCCATCATGCCCGCGTCTTCGTGTTCCAGAATATGACAGTGAAACATATAAGGGCTATCGGGATCAGCAAATTCGGTAAAATGCGCAATCACTCTGACGGTTTCGTTTTGTTTGACCAGAACCGTGTCTTTCCAGCCGCTTTCATTTTCGGCAGGCGGCTGCCCGTCGCGCGTCAGAATTTGGAATTGAATGTCATGAATATGAAATGGATGCATCATTTCTGTTGGGTTGGAGATTTCCCATATTTCAATATCATCCAACTTAACGGTATGGTCTATCCGGTCAATATCCATGGTCTCGCCATTGATGGTCATATTCCCACGCATCATGCTCATTCCCAGAACAAATTTTCGGGTCACGCTGGCTTTGTTTTCGTTTAAACGCACCAAAGTAGCCAAACTGTCTGGTAAGGAAGTAACAGCATTTTCGGTTGGCGGAACAACGGTGATGTCCAGAACATCAAAAACCTGTTTATCTAGCGAATCCTTGGCCCAGAACGGCGCTATGCCGGAAACCTCGTCAGAATAGCTGACCAGTTTTACCGATTCAGATTCTTTGCCGCTGAAATCAACGATGATCTCAGCGCGTTCGGCAGGTGACAGCAAAAGCCTTGTCATGGCGACAGGTTTTTCTAACAATCCACCGTCGGTTCCGACCTGAAAGAATTGGCGATTATCACTAAAGCCAAAATTAAATAATCGGGCGTTGGCACCGTTTAGCACCCGAAAACGGACCAATTGTGCGGGTGCTTGAAATGTTGGATTAATGGCCCCGTTCACAAGAATAAAGTCACCTTTTTCGCCTTCAATTTTGCCATCATAAACCAAAGCACCGCTTTCATCAAAGCTCCGGTCCTGCACGATCAAAGGAATATCGTCGATGCCGTATTGATCGGGCAATTTCGGCTCGTTTTCAGGGTCTTTAACAATAAAAAGCCCCGTCAAACCGCGATAGACCTGCTCGCCGGTTTTGTGCATCATGTGTGAATGATAGAAAAATGTTGTGGCTTCGTTCAAAATGGTGAACTCAGCGCGCCAAGTGTCGCCGTGGTCAATTAATTGATGTGGCCCGCCATCCATTTTGGCCGGTAAATGCAATCCGTGCCAATGCACGCTTGATGGCTCACCCAGATTATTGGTTACATTTAGAACAACATCATCACCCTTGTTCATCACCAGAGACGGCCCGAGATTGTTGCCGTTATACCCAAATGTTTCTGCTTCGGTCCCAACCACAAAGGTTGACACGCCTTTTTGGATTGTCAGGTCAAAAACCTTGCGACCGTCTATTTCGGTGCTGTTGAGAAGCGGCGGGATGGGCAGCGATTGCAACCGCACAAGATCAAGAACCGGTGGCTTGTTCAGCAGCTTAAATGCTGCATATCCACCGCCAAAAAGCACAACGGCCCCTACGGTCGATTTCAAAACATTGCGGCGGGAAAATTTTGGCATGCTAATATCCTTTTTCAGTTGGATCTTAAGAACCACGGACAGATATTTACGCTTGGCCATATTTATTGCAACAGGAAAGCAAGCGATAATTGTCATGTCAACGACATCGACGCCCCTATGAATATAAGAAACTGGCCGGTTTTGGAGAAAACCCGGTTTTTTGTAAATGGACAATATTGTCCTCTTATCCCATTTCAAAACCCACCATTACTTTGCTCAAGCCGGGTTAATTTTGAGCCAATAAAGTGAGCACAAAATAGCGTTTGGTAATGACTTTTGGGAATAAAGCCGCTACCAGAAATAAATGTGTTTCGAAACCAAAGGGCCAAAAACTTGTCTAAAAATGAATTTACCTGCGTATTATGCAATTCCGGTTTATTGGGTTCAACAATTACGAAGAATGTTAAGGGTGACAAATCTGAGAGCCTGAAAGTAGTTGAGTGTAGCGCTTGTGGCCATTGCCAGCTTTTTCCTCCCTTTTATAGCCAGGAATTTTATGAAAACGACGGCCAAGTCAATAATGTAATTGAGGCCTATGGCACCGCGTTTGACACGCTGATTGAACATAGTTGGATTGAGGCCGCGCGCCGGTTTGATAGGTTTAACCAGCATGGAATTGCGCTTCAAGCAAACGACGCACAAAAATTCAAAGCGATCGACATTGGTGGTGGCTATGGTTTTTTTGGCAATGTCATGGCTAACAAACTGCCTGACGCGGAAATTTCGGTTCTGGATCCAAGCAAGCCAAGAATTGATAAAGGCATAGAATTAATGCGCGAGCAGCCACCTACGCCAAACTTGCAGCTTTCCGATGAACTTTTGGATGCTGATTTTGCCAAACAGCATCAATCTAGGTTTGATCTGGTAACCATGTGGCATGTTCTTGAGCATCTGGATGATCCAATAGACCTGCTCCGCAATGCTTTTAAGCTTTTGCGGAAGGGTGGCACATTATGTATTGAGGTTCCCAACCGTAATGATGAGTTAATAGATTTATCCCCTGCTTTTCGGGACCGATGGTTCAT
>QIGK01000068.1 GCA_003228875.1 Rhodobacterales bacterium | reverse complement strand
TCATCTTCACTCCTTGAAGCTTACGATGAGACAGAAACCCTCCCTTATTCAATACCGCAAATCTGTTCCATAGGTGCTGACGTCAGACAGTAAACACCAATTAGTTGCCATGCATATTTTTCTCATCCATATACTGGTTCCAACGAACTACGATAACTCGGTGGTTACTATGTGGTTATTTTTGTGATTTTGTGAATCCTTCAAACCACCTAACCTATTGAAATATTTGGTGCACCCGACAGGATTCGAACCTGTGACCTCTGCCTTCGGAGGGCAGCGCTCTATCCAGCTGAGCTACGGGTGCATATCGGGGTGTATATGTCAGCGTAAATAGGGTTGCAATCGACAAATGCTGGGTTGTTGTCCCTTGGCAGGGCTGTGATATACTTGCGCCATTATCAAGCCAACTTTGCCGGAGATTCGGTTGGAAGAGCCATACAAAAACGCAGACGACTTGCCTATTGCGGATATTTTGACCGAGATCAGGCAGCTTGTGTCAGACGAAACCAACAAGCGGTATTCGAAGGACCGGGCGTTGGCGGTTACTGAGCTGTTGGTGCTTCGCCCTGAATCGCGGGTTGATTTGGCGATCAAAGAAGCCGTTATTCCGATGGTCTCGCCCGTTCCTGCACCGAAGCCAAATATTGTTGCAGAAACCCTTGGCGTTGCTTCAAAAGAAGAGCTTCGCAGTTTAATCTGCGAGGTTTTTGTTGAAGAATTTGAGCGGTGGAGCGAAAGTTAACGCCTAGCCCGCCACCACCTTTTGATACTGAACGCCCAGCCCTTGCAAGCCCAGCTCCATAACATCGCCAACCTTCAGATAGACCTCGGGGTTTTGCCCCATGCCAACGCCCGGCGGGGTGCCGGTTGATATAATATCGCCCGGATGTAAGCTCATAAACTGGGACAGATGACTAAGGATGGTCGCCACGCCAAAATGCATAGTTTTGGTGGAGCCGTCCTGAAACCGCTTGCCATTGACCTCCAGATATATCGTCAAATTTTGCGGGTCGGGAATTTCATCGCGGGTCACCAGCCAAGGGCCGATGGGGCCGAATGTGTCGCAAGACTTGCCTTTGGTCCATTGGCCTGAGCGGCGCAGTTGAAAATCTCGCTCTGACACATCATTAACCACACAATACCCCGCCACAATACCCCGCCACATAACCCAGCGCATCCGTCGCATCAACGTATTTGGCATGGCGACCAATGACAAAACCAAGCTCGACCTCCCAGTCGGTTTTGGTGGACCCTCGCGGGATTTCAATGTTGTCATTCGGGCCGCAAATTGACGAGGTGGCTTTGGCAAAAATAATGGGTTCTTGGGGCAGCTCCATGCCTGCTTCGGCAGCATGATCGGCGTAGTTCAGGCCAATACAGATGAATTTCCCCACGCCCGACACACAAGGACCAATTCGAGGATTGCCAGCAACCAGCGGCAATGCATTCAGATCCAGAGTCCGTAGCATTGCCAGATCAACATCCCCTAGGGTTTTGCCGGAAATATCGTTAATCACTGCGCTAATATCACGGATATTGCCTGATGCATCCAAAATTCCGGGTTTTTCGGCGCCGTTTTGACCATATCGCAAAAGTTTCATTCAATACCTTTTTTCCAGACTACAGGGGAAATACAATCAATATCATCGGCACCGATACCGCCACGACCAATATTTCCAATGGCAGCCCAGTGCGCCAGTAATCGCCAAAACTATACCCCCCGGGGCCCATAATAAGCGTATTGTTTTTATGGCCAATTGGCGTGAGAAAAGCACATGACGCAGCAACCGCCACGGCCATCAGGAACGGGTCGGGGTTGACCCCTAGCTTGTTCGCAACGTCCAGCGCAATTGGGCCGCCTATGACAGCAGTGGCGGTGTTGTTCAGCACATCTGACAGGGTCATCACAACGATCATCAAAACCGTCAGCACCGCCCATGCGGGCAGGCCTGCGGTAATATCGGTGATGCCGCTGGCGATCATTTCTGTGCCACCGGAATTTTCAAGTGCTACGCCAAGCGGGATCATACTACCCAACAAAACAATCACCGGCCATTCAATATTTTCATAAACGCTGCGGATCGGCACAATATCCAGCACAACAAAGGCCACAACAACAATCGCCAAAGCTGTGGCCAGATACAACAGACCAAAAGCCGAAACCATAATTGCGGCGGCAAATATTCCAATCGCCAGATAGGCGCGTTTATGTTGGGTTATGTTCAGCCCGCGCTCTGCTAAGGGCAGCAGGCCCAGCCAGTTGACCACGTCGGGCAGCTCGTCATGAGGGCCAAGCAGCAACAATATATCACCGGCGCGCACGGGTTCGTGGCGCACCCGTTTTTCAAACTGTTTGCCTTGGCGCGAAATCCCCAACAAAGCAATGCCGCGCCGCGCCCGTAACCGCAGCGATATGGCAGAGCGCCCGACGATGCGGGCGTCTGAAGGCACAGCCACTTCCATCAGTTGTAGGCCGCCGGTGATGGTATCACCGGTGGGCTGCTCGCCAAAAAACTCCAGCCCGACGGAGCCGCGGAACCTGTCGATATCTTCGGCATTGGCATCCACGATCAACATATCACCGGCGCGCAATATTTCCTGCGCGCTAAAACCGCCCAGCCGCTTGCCGTTCCGCACTACGCCCAGAATTTCAACATCGTCTTTGTCAGCCACCGGATACAGATCTCGCACCATCTGGTTGATGGCTTTGGAGCCTTCGGGGATCACCAATTCAGCGACATATCCCTCCAGATCCATGCGACCAGCACTGTCTGACTTGCTTTCTTCGCGTTTTGGCATCAACCGCCAGCCGATGGTGGAAACAAACAATATCCCTACAATCGCGACGGTCAGCCCAACAGGGGCAAAATCGAACATACCAAACGGTTCGCCCACAGCGCGTTCGCGAAACGAGGCAATGATGATATTTGGTGGCGTGCCAATTAATGTGACCATGCCTCCCAAAATGGTGGCAAACGATAGCGGCATCAAGGTTTTACGCACCGCGCGCCCGGCTTTAGAAGCCGCCTGAATATCAACCGGCATCAACAATGCCATGGCAGCAACATTATTCATAAACGCCGATAAAATCGCGCCCACCCCGCTCATGACAATGATATGGTTTGAAACAGATCGCGTGGCCGAGACCATGCGTTTGGTGACCAGATCAATCGCGCCGGAATTTAGCAAGCCACGCGAAATCACCAACACCAGCGCCACGATGACGGTGGCCGGATGGCCAAAACCGGAAAAGGCCTGATCGGTGTTGACTAACCCCAGCACTAGCGCAATTAGCAGCGCTGAAAAAGCAACAAGATCATACCGCCATTTGCCCCATAAAAGCATGCCGAATACACCAGCGAAAAGGCTAAAAAGCAGAATTTGGTCAGTTGTCATAATGTATCATTGCAAAATTCATGTGTTGTGCAAAGGGGTATTGCGAGTGCGAGGTGAAATACTGGTTGTTCACGCAGCGGATTCTTTGATTAACGCGTCAAAAATTGCTTGTTGGGTTGGGTCGGTTAGCGTGGTGCGTTCCGGGTGCCATTGCACTGCCAGACACCACGGATGGGTGTTATGTTCAACCGCTTCAACGATAGTGTCTTTGGCGCTGGCAACAACATGCAGGTCATTTGCGATATTGCCCAAGGCTTGATGATGACCCGATGTAGTGTGGACAATCGGAGTGCCAGTAATGTCAGCCAACAGTGAACCGTCGTTGATCGTCACGTCGTGATCAGTCCACAGCCCGTCAGCGCTGCGATGAATATCTTTGTCAACATGTTCGGGCAGATGTTCCAGCAATGTGCCCCCCAACGCGATGTTTAATACCTGGGTGCCGCGGCATATGGTTAGGATGGGCAGATTTGGGTTCTTTACTGCCAGTTTGATAAGCTCAATCTCAAACTTGTCGCGCATCTGGTCCGAATTCTGTAGTTTCGGGTGATGGACATCACCATTATAGAAAGATGGGTGAACATCTGCACCACCTGAAAATACAATACCGTCGAGTTTTTGCAAAATATCAGAAATACCGTCGATTGGCGGGATTAATACCGGAATGCCGCCTGCGCGGCTGACCGACGCCACGTAAGGTTCGGGCATCGAATAAATAGCATCGTGGATCCTGGAGCTAAAGGATAATTCGGTCAAACCTGACGCGGTAATTCCAATCAATGGCTTAGTCATATAGGATTCCTGGAGTGTTACAATCGACGCCGGATTTCAGCGTGGTTAGGCCAAATTTGCAAGCAATAAATGCATCATAGGGTCAACTTAATTTTACTATTAATCATGGATTAGGTATCAAAGGCTTACCTAAACCATGAAAAAAGTTTTTAATTTAGCTGACATTGGTAAAATAATTCGCTATTAGGTCAGCAATACTGCCTTTATGGAGGCAGGTTCTGCGGGTATGTATAGCCGCCAAGACAGATTTATAGGATCGCAAGATGGCAAAGCAACTAATGCTAAAATTTGTGGATGTCGCGCGCGACATGCCAGAAAAGCGCGCTGCTGACCAGCGGGCCAAAGATTACCATGAAATCTATGCGGAATTTTCGGCTGCCAAAGCGGCTGAGCAATCCAGCCGGTGCAGCCAATGCGGTGTGCCCTATTGCCAAAACCATTGTCCATTACACAACAACATTCCCGACTGGTTAAGCCTAACCGCCACAGGGCGTTTGCAAGAAGCATACGAGGTTGCCCAAGCCACTAATACATTCCCTGAAATCTGTGGCCGCATCTGCCCGCAGGACCGCCTGTGCGAAGGTAATTGTGTGATCGAGACCTCGGGCCATGAAACCGTGACCATTGGCGCGGTTGAGAAATATTTGACCGATACTGCGTGGAACGAAGGCTGGGTTAAACCCATCGCTCCCGTTCTGGATCATTTTGAAACAATTGGCATTATTGGTGCTGGTCCCGGCGGTTTGGCCGCGGCAGATGTGCTGCGCCGCGCTGGGTTTGGTGTCACGGTATATGACAGAAATGACCGCGCTGGCGGGTTGATGACCTATGGCATTCCGGGGTTTAAGCTGGAAAAAGACGTGGTGATGCGGCGCATCAAACAACTGACTGATGGTGGTGTGGAAATCGTGACCAATTGCAATATTGGCACTGATATTTCCTTTGCTGATCTGCGCGGCAAACATAACGCGGTGCTAATCGCGACCGGCGTTTACACATCTCGTGATCTGGCCGCGCCCGGGGTCGGCCTAAAGGGTATTGTCAAAGCGCTGGATTATTTGACCACCTCAAATCACCTGAATTTTGGTGATGATGTTGACCTGTCTGAACTGGACGCCAAAGGCAAAAACGTGGTGGTGATCGGCGGCGGCGATACGGCAATGGATTGCGTGCGCACCGCCATTCGCCAAGGCGCGACATCGGTGAAATGCCTGTATCGGCGAGACCGTGAAAATATGCCCGGCAGCATGCGTGAAACCGAAAATGCCATTGAAGAAGGCGTCGAATTTATTTGGCTGACTGCACCCAAAGGATTTACCGGCGATGATACGGTTTCGGGTGTTATGGTTACAAAAATGCGGCTCGGAGCGCCGGACGCCACAGGTCGGCGCGCACCCGAGGAAATCGAGGGTGCGGATTATATCGAAAAGGCCGATCTGGTCATCAAGGCATTAGGGTTTGAGCCGGAAAACCTGCCGGAAATGTTTAAGGCTCCTGATCTGGAGGTCACCCGCTGGGGCACGGTGAAAGCGAATTTTACTACCTTTGAAACCTCGCTACCCAATGTTTACGCGGTGGGTGACATCGTGCGCGGTGCCAGCCTTGTGGTCTGGGCCATTGCTGACGGGCGCGGTGCGGCAGAAAAAATTATTGCGGATTTGGCATTGGTTAGCGTGGCTGCACAATGACCAAAAGAACCGGACAATGCCTGTGCGGTGCGGTGAAATTCACCGCCAAAGACACACCTGAAACGTTTTCAACCTGCTATTGCAAGGATTGCCAGCGCTGGGTTGGCGGCCCGTATCGTGGTATGTCTGTGCCTACCGAGAATTTGGAAATCACTGGCCGTGAGCATATCAGCGTCTATAAAAGCTCAGATTTTGCAGAACGGGCGAGCTGTCGTAAATGCGGTTCTCCGCTTTGGTGGCGACTGACCAAAACCAAATATTTTGGCAAAACCAGCATTCCCGTTGGTTTGTTGGATGATACGGGCGGCTTGACGCTGAACCATGTTTTATTTTCAGATTACAAAGATCAAACCAACGATATTCCTGATGATGTTGAGCAAATGACATCAGCCGTCAGCCGAAGTGGCCAAGTTAATTGAATCGTTTGGTGATGAAACATGACTGATCGTTCGGGAAAATGCCTGTGTGGAGCCGTTGTATTTCAGATCACCGATATGAACCCAGAATTTGGCACCTGCCATTGCAAAATGTGCCAGCGCTGGGCTGGCTCCGCATTGCTGGGGCTGACCGTTCCGTCTGATACAATCACTTTTCAAGGGCTAGAGCATGTCAAACGCCGCCAAACATCCGACTGGGCTGAACGGGCATGGTGTGATGATTGCGGCACTGGTCTTTGGTATCGCGTGACGGCTGAGGGGCCGGAGAAAGGCATCTATCACCTGCCGATTGGTTTGCTGGATGACACCGATGGCCTAACTATGGTCCGCGAGATTTTCACTGACGAAAAGGCTGAGGTGGTCAATTTCAGCGGCAAACGCAAGACAATGACGGGCGCAGAGGTTTTTGCCAAATATGCGCCAAGTAAGGACACAAAATGACCAAATATGATCAAAACTGGGTAGATGCGCAAAACCAGTTGCGCGACCGGCTGGAACAAACCGGAATGTATTCCAAAGCTGATGAACACTCGTCTTGCGGCGTCGGGCTTGTGGTGGCGATTGATGGTAAACCACGGCGCGAAGTTGTTGAAAACGGCATTGCGGCCTTGAAAGCGGTTTGGCATCGAGGCGCAGTAGATGCAGACGGTAAAACCGGCGATGGCGCGGGGATTTTGCTGCAAATTCCGGTGCCGTTCTTTCAAGAACAAGTGGAACGCACCGGCCACACTCCGGGCGACGAACTTCTGGCTGTGGGCATGGTTTTCCTGCCTCGGACAGATTTTGGCGCTCAGGAAAACTGCCGAACCATTGTGGAAACCGAAGTGTTGCGCATGGGCTATTATATTTATGGGTGGCGGCATGTTCCGGTGGATATTTCCTGTCTTGGCGAAAAGGCCAATGCAACGCGGCCAGAGGTGGAACAGATTCTGATCTCCAACGCCAAAGGCGTGGATGAAGAAACATTTGAGCGTGAACTTTACGTGATCCGCCGCCGCATTGAAAAAGCCGCAGCCGCGATCAATGAATTTTATATTTGTTCGATGTCTTGTCGCTCGGTGATTTACAAAGGCATGATGCTGGCTGAGCAGGTGGCGGTGTTTTACCCCGACCTGATGGATGAACGGTTTGAATCAGCTTATGCGATTTATCACCAGCGTTATTCCACAAATACGTTCCCGCAATGGTGGCTGGCGCAGCCATTTCGTATGCTGGCCCATAACGGCGAAATCAACACCCTGAAGGGCAATGTCAACTGGATGAAAAGCCATGAAATCCGCATGGCATCTGTGTCTTTTGGCGACACGGCAGAAGACATCAAACCAGTGGTGGCGGCTGGCAGTTCGGATTCCGCCGCGCTCGATTCAGTGTTTGAGCTCATGGTGAGGGCAGGCCGAACTGCCCCCATGGTCAAGACCATGCTGGTGCCGGAAAGCTGGTCAAATATGGCCACATCCATCCCCAAAGCGTGGCAAGATATGTATTCCTATTGCAACGCGGTGATGGAGCCATGGGATGGCCCGGCGGCGCTGGCGATGACTGACGGCCAATGGGTATGCGCGGGGCTTGATCGAAATGGCTTGCGCCCAATGCGATATATTGTGACCACTGACGGGCTGGTGATTGCTGGGTCCGAAGCGGGAATGGTCAAGGTTAAAGAAGCAAATATTCTGGAAAAAGGCGCGCTTGGGCCGGGGCAAATGCTGGCTGTCGACACAGTAGAAGGTAAGCTATGGCATGATGTTGCGCTGAAAGACATGCTGGCCGCCAGCCGCCCTTTTGGGGAATGGGTAAGCAAAATTACGGTGCTCGAAGATCTGGGCGAGGATATTTCCGCCAAGGTTTTGTTCAACGGTGCAGAACTGCGCAAACGTCAGATCGCGGCAGGGTATACGCTGGAGGAGCTGGAAAATATCCTGCATCCGATGGCAGAAGACGCCAAGGAAACGCTGGCCTCGATGGGAGACGATACCCCAAGCGCGGTATTGTCGGAAAAGTATCGCCCGTTAAGCCATTTTTTCCGGCAAAATTTCAGTCAGGTCACCAACCCGCCGATTGACTCGCTTCGCGAATATCGGGTGATGAGTCTGAAAACCCGCTTTGGTAATCTAAAAAACGTACTGGACCAGTCAAGCGCTCAAACCGAAACCCTGCTGCTGGAAACGCCGTTTGTGTCAAATGCACGGTTTGTCGAAATGGTTAAATATTTTGGCGATACTGCTGTTGAAATTGATTGCACATTCCCAAAAAATGACGACGCCAACGCATTACAAACTGCCTTGACCCGTGTGCGGTTGGAGGCTGAGGAAGCCGTGCGTGCAGGCGCAACCCATCTTATCCTGACTGACGAGCATCAATCAGAAACTAACGTGCCGATGCCGATGATACTGGCCAACTCAGCTGTGCATAGCTGGCTGACAAGACAAGGCTTGCGCACTTTTACCTCAATCAATGTGCGCACAGCCGAATGTATCGACCCGCAGTATTTTGCGGTGCTGATTGGTGGCGGTGCAACCACGGTGAATGCTTATTTGGCTGAGGACAGCTTGGCGGATCGGGTGGAGCGCGGCTTGCTGGAAGGCAGCCATTCGGACGCGATTGATAACTACCGAGAGGCCATCAATCAAGGCCTGTTAAAAGTCATGTCAAAAATGGGCATTTCGGTGATTTCCAGCTATCGCGGCGGTTTGAATTTTGAAGCAGTGGGCCTGTCGCGCGCCATGGTATCGGAATATTTCCCCGGCATGATCAGCCGGATTTCCGGTATTGGCGTGGCGGGCATTCAGCAAAAAATCAGCGAGGTTCACGCCAAAGGCTGGTTGTCTGGCACCGATGTTTTGCCCATCGGTGGTTTTTACAAGCTGCGTAAATCCGGCGAAACCCATGCTTGGGGCGCATCCAATATGCACTTGCTGCAATCGGCCTGCGATCGTAATTCCTATGACCTGTGGAAACAATATTCCAAGCTGATGCAATCAGCCCCGCCGATCCATCTGCGCGATCTGCTGGATTTCTCAAAAGACGTCACTCCAATTCCGGTGGACGAGGTCGAGAGCATCACCACCATTCGCAAACGGTTTGTAACGCCGGGAATGTCGCTTGGCGCGCTGTCGCCTGAGGCCCACAAAACCCTGAATGTGGCGATGAACCGCATCGGCGCAAAATCCGATTCCGGTGAAGGCGGCGAAGACCCGGCCCATTTTGTGCCGGAACCAAATGGCGATAATCCATCCGCCAAAATCAAACAGGTGGCATCGGGGCGGTTTGGCGTCACAGCCGAATATCTGAACCAGTGCGAGGAACTTGAAATCAAGGTTGCCCAAGGAGCCAAACCGGGCGAGGGCGGGCAATTGCCCGGCATCAAGGTCACGGAATTGATCGCGCGGCTGCGCCATTCAACCCCCGGCGTCACCCTGATTTCCCCGCCGCCGCACCATGATATTTACAGTATTGAGGACTTGGCCCAGCTTATTTATGATCTTAAACAAATCAACCCGCGTGCCAAGGTTTGCGTAAAACTGGTGGCGCAGTCGGGGGTTGGCACCATTGCCGCGGGCGTGGCCAAAGCCAAGGTGGATGTTATTCTGATCTCCGGCCATAATGGCGGCACGGGGGCATCCCCTGCGACCAGCATCAAATATGCCGGTCTGCCATGGGAAATGGGCCTGACCGAGGCGCATCAGGTGTTGGCAATGAATGGCCTGCGTGACCGCGTAACTTTACGAACCGACGGCGGTTTGCGCACCGGACGCGATATTGTCATGGCGGCAATGATGGGGGCTGAGGAATACGGCATCGGCACCGCTGCGTTGATCGCCATGGGCTGTATTATGGTGCGCCAATGCCAAAGCAACACCTGTCCTGTCGGGGTGTGTGTGCAGGATGAACGCTTGCGCAAAAAATTCACCGGCACCGCTGACAAAGTGGTTAATTTGATGACTTTTTATGCCCAAGAGGTCCGCGAGGTGCTGGCCAGCATTGGCGCGCGCTCGCTGAATGATGTGATCGGCCGTGCTGATCTGCTTAGCCAAGTGTCGCGCGGGGCGGCGCATCTGGATGATCTGGACCTGAACCCGATGCTGATTTCTGTCGATGAAGGCCATGACATTTGTTATGATCGGGCCCGCAAACGCCAATCGGTCAAACCTACGCTTGATAAACTGATCCTGCGCGACGCAGAACCGTTTTTCAAAGACGGTGAAAAAATGCAGCTTTCTTATGCTGTGCAAAACACCCACCGCACCATTGGGGCTCGGGTTTCAAGCCATATTGTCAAGCATTTTGGCATGCGAAACTCCCTTCAGGAAAATCACTTGTCAGTCAAACTGGCCGGTTCGGCGGGACAATCGCTGGGTGCTTTTGCCGTGCAGGGTTTGAAAATCGAAGTGTCAGGCGACGCCAATGATTACGTGGGCAAAGGCCTGTCGGGCGGGGTGATTGTTGTGAAACCTCCGCTGAATTCGCCGCTGGTGGCGCATGAAAACACCATTATCGGCAACACTGTGCTGTATGGTGCCACTGATGGCAAACTGTTTGCCAATGGCCGCGCAGGCGAGCGGTTTTGTGTGCGCAATTCTGGTGCAAAAGTGGTGGTTGAGGGTTGCGGATCAAACGGCTGCGAATACATGACCGGCGGTATGGCGGTTATTCTGGGAAGCATTGGCGATAATTTTGGTGCTGGTATGACCGGCGGTATGGCGTTTGTTTACGATCCTGAAAACCAGCTTGAAACCCGGATGAACCCGGAAAATGTGATCTCCCAAGGGCTGGAATCGTCCCATTGGCAGGCTGAGCTGGTGGGTTTGATAGAGCAACATGCCGCCGAAACCGGCAGCCCGCTGGCAACCGAATTGCTGCGCAACTGGGATAAGGAACAGCTGAATTTCCGCCAGATATGCCCCAAGGAAATGCTGGGCCGTTTGACGCACCCGCTATCGGATGCTCCGGATGCGCAAAGCGCGTAAGCGCGGGTCTCCGAGCGCAGCGAGGCTAGGCCCAACCGAAGGGCAGGAGGGCTGGGCTTTAACAGACAAGGGGTTCTCCCGCAGTTCGGCGGCAGAATTGCTTTCGCAATTCACCACCTGCCTTTGGGCATGGCCTCGGCTTCGCCTCGGTGGGGTATGCATTAGATGCTGGTTTTTGTTGTCTCCATCTGCCGCAATCTGATACCTACTAAATTGTTGGGTTAGTAGAGGCGTCGCAATGAGAGACAATTTCAAGAAGACGGATGTGAACGAATTGGCACGGCAAAGCGGATACCAATGCTCAAATCCGTCTTGTCGAAGGTCTACCGTTGGTTCTGACGGTGGCGAGGGCAGTGCAAGTATCGGAGTGGCAGCGCATATCTGTGCAGCGGCGGCGGGTGGACCAAGGTTTAATGTAGATATGACACCAGAAGAAAGGTCATCTATTAAGAATGGTATTTGGCTCTGTCAAACTTGCAGTCGTTTAGTTGACGCTGATGTTCCAAGCCATCCTGTTGATATTTTGCATGAATGGAAGAAACTGTCTGAGATTCAAGCCTATCTAGCTTTGCGAAATCTAGAAGTTGTTCAATCACGTAACTACATCAAGCTTGAGCATAAAATGCCTGAACTGATTGCTGAAATGCGAGAGGATTTAAACAAGAATCCTTTTACGCGTGAATTTATCATTGGGTCAAAAAATTGGAGCTATAACGGTTCTGGGAAAACGGTATTTTCCTACCATTTTGAAGATCACGAACATCTTCAAGGAAAAATGACAATGTGCGAAAACTACGGTGCAATCGTTGAAATTACTTTCAATAACGTAGAAAGGTATGAATTTACAGAGGACTTTGCCGAGTACCTTGAGGTTTCCAGCTAAGCAAATGACAACGTTCTGCTTTGCATAGCGGACGCACTGAATGCTATGTCTGGTTGTCAATTTGGGCTAGAGCGGTCCTCCCAACCCTTTTTCGGACTTACTTGTATTCAGCATGTTTCCATGTACCGGTTTCTATCCCATCCAAGGTCCAGTTGCCGATCCGATATCTAATCAACCGCAACGTCGGCAGGCCAACTGCAGCGGTCATGCGGCGGATTTGGCGGTTTTTGCCCTCGGATATGGTGATTGACAGCCAAGCATCCGAAACAGACTTGCGCACGCGGATCGGCGGGTTGCGGTCCCACAAATCCTCCGGTTCGTCCATGTCTTCAACAATCGCAGGCGCGGTTTTGCCATCGCTCAGTTTTACGCCACCGCGCAGCTGATTGATGGCGGCACCTGATGGTTCGCCCTCGACCTGCACCCAATAGGTTTTTTCGGTCTGGAATTTGGGGCTGGCGATGCGGTTTTGCAAGCGGCCATCATCGGTTAACACCAACAACCCTTCGCTGTCTTTATCCAGCCGGCCAGCGGCGTATACCTTTGGCACGTCGATAAATTGCGAAAGGGTTTTGCGCGAAGACCCAACGCTGCCCGCATCGGTGAATTGCGAAAGCACATTAAACGGTTTGTTAAATAAAATAGTTGTCATGGGGCCGTAATGTCACGGCCCCAATCTAAATTCAAGCGGCGCGCAGGTCCAGCGCGTCGATCTCTGCTTGTGCTGATTTTACCGGTGCTTCCGGATCCACCGCCAAGCCGGTTGCGGAAATATAGGTCACGTCAGTTATACCGATAAAGCCAAGCACCTGCGTCAGATAGGGTGTCGCGTGATCCATTGGCGAACCAACCGGAACACCGCCCGACGCCACCGCAACAATCGCGCGCTTGCCCGAAAGCAACCCTTCGGGGCCGTTTTCACCATATTGAAAGGTTTCGCCCGCGCGGCAAATCAGATCAATCCATTGCTTAAACGCCGCCGGAACGCCGAAATTATAGATTGGCAGGCCGATGACAATCACATCTGCGGTACGCAATTCGTCAACTAATGTGTCTGATAGGCCCAGCAATTCTGATTGCGCGGCACTTCGATCATCCGCAGGGGTGAAATTTGCGCCGATCCAGTCTTGGGACACAGCCGAGAGGCCGGTGGATACATCGCGGTCCACCACGTTGGCACCTTCAAAACGCTTTACCAGCCGCTCGGCCAGCTCACGGGAAACCGAGCCATCGACGCGGCCGGAACTGTTGATTTTTAGAATATTGGTCATTGTTTCTCTCCTGAGGTTTGCTTCCTGATTGATATAAGAAATTGATCATTTGCACATAAGGTAAAATATCGAACAGGCTTTGTGCATCCATGCACATAGCAAATATTTGGAATTTAGGATGAATTCATCGCGTCCTATTAGGCTGCTGGATAAAAAGCCTCTGGCGCTGACCCAAAAAAATCGGATCAGCGCTTTTTACTTCATATGTGCCAGACTTATTAACCAGCGCCAGTTTTATTAAGCGTTTGCGTAAGTTGATCCCGGGTTGCGAAGGCTATGATTACAGTAATCAACAACAAAACAAGCGCAGGGACTGGGCTGCCGCCAATTAAGAACAGATGCGAGAAAATAGCACCCGCCATGGTCATTACCAATAGGGCAGCACCAAAGAATGTTTTGCCCGGCACAAATAGCAAAAGCGCGCCTGAAATTTCGATTATAGCCGTAACGTAACGGAACCATTGACCAAAACCAAGTTGGTCAAAGGTTGCGACCATCATCTCGACACTCATGAATTTGGCAGAACCAGCAGCCAGAAATGCCAGCGCGGCCAAGATTTTTAAGGCCCAAAGGCCATAGTATTTTACTTTGTCGTTCATGGGGTTACCTCAAAAAAAAGTGACATCAGTGTTACTATAGCCAAAACATGATTGCACACAAGTTAGTTTTGTGCGATTAATATGTGCATGAGCGCACAGATTAATCGATTCGAGAATTGGGACGAGATCCGAATAGCCTATCAAGTGGCGCGGCTGGGAACACTTAGCGCCGCGGCGGAATTTTTGGGCGTGCATCATGCAACGGTCATCCGCCATATTGATACGTTGGAGGACCGGCTGGATTGTAAACTGTTTCACCGTCATGCACGCGGCTATGCGCCGACCGAGGCGGGCAAAGACCTGATGCAAATCGCGGCTGCATCCGATGACCAATTCAGCCAGTTGGCATCGCGCCTGAGTGGCCAAAGCGATAC
>QIGK01000091.1 GCA_003228875.1 Rhodobacterales bacterium | reverse complement strand
ATCGATTGATCGCGCCCATGAATTGCTCAAAGAGCGTCCTGGTTCGGTGATGCCCAGCCAGTTCACCAATCCGGCCAACCCAGATATCCACCGCAGAACCACAGCCGAGGAAATCTGGGTGGATACTGATGGCAAGGTTGATGTGGTGATCTCGGGTATAGGTACCGGCGGCACCATCACTGGCATTGGCCAAGCTCTAAAACCGCGCAAGGCCAGCCTAAAAATTGTTGGCATGGAGCCGGAAAACAGCCAGATCATTTCCGGCAACGGCCCGCACAGCCCACACGGTATTCAAGGTGTTGGTGCCGGGATCATACCCGAAATTCTCGATCGGGATGTAATCGACGAATATATCGCGATCAGCGACGAGGAAGCCATCAACATGGCACGGATGGCAGCCCGACTTGATGGTATTCCGATGGGGATTTCTTCAGGCGCGACGGTTGCGGCCGGAGTGCGCATCGCCAAACGCCCAGAGATGGCCGGCAAAATTATTGTCGCCATGGTCCCGAGCTTTGCGGAGCGTTATCTTTCTACCGTTTTGTTTGACGGCATATAGGTTTTGGTTTCAGGCCCGGGCAATCCGGGCCTGAAAGCCTTAACCGGCATTTAAAACTTTTTCGATCCGGTCCAGCGTTTCCATGGCTGGAAGGCATTGCGCGACTGAGCCATTTGGCTCGCGCCCCTCTTGAATGGCGGATACAAACTCCCGGTCAATCAGCTCAATGCCGTTACTGGAAACCGCCACGCCCGAAAGATCAATCGGCTTTTCATAGCCATCCACCAGATCATCATAGCGCGCCATATAGGTGCCATTGTCACAAATATAGCGGAAAAACGTCCCCAGCGGCCCGTCATTATTAAAGCTAAGCGAAAGCGTGCATAGCGCGCCGGACGGGGTTTTCAGCCCGATACTCATATCCATGGCGATACCCAGCTCAGGGTGGATCGGCCCTTGCATGCCAAATACTTCTGAGGCCACCTCGCCGGTCTGATATTGGAACAGATCAACCGTGTGGCAAGCATGGTGCCAAAGCAAATGGTCGGTCCAGCTGCGGGCTTTGCCAGCGGCATTGATGTTTTTGCGGCGGAAAAAATAGGTCTGCACATCGAGCTGCTGGATATTCATATCGCCAGCGGTGATTTTATTATGCACCCATTGATGCGAAGGGTTGAAGCGGCGCACATGGCCCGCCATGGCCACCATGCCGGTTTCTTGCTGCACCCGTACCAGCTCAAAGCTATCGGCAAGGTTATCTGCCATCGGGATCTCGACCAGCACATGCTTGCCCGCCCGCATACAGGCAATAGCCTGCTCGGCATGCATTTGGGTGGGGGTGGAAAGGATGACCGCATCCACATCATCGCGCGCCAGACTTTCGGCCAAGTCGGTGGTGGCATGGGCAATGCCGCGCTCGCTTGCAAAAGCCTCGATCGATTCTTGGGTGCGCCCCACCACCGAAGTCACTTCAACCCCGTCGATGTTTTTTAGCGCATCCAAATGCTTCATGCCAAAGGCACCAGCGGCCCCCGCAACGCAAAATTTCATATCTTTTCCTCCGGTTTATCGAGGCGGCTTAAAGCCCCTAAAATCATTTCGACTTGTGTTTGAAAATCAGTTGTAGGGGTATCCAAAGCCAAATCTCCGATTTGCTGTTGCCAGTTCGCCGTTGCTTCGGACATGCCATTATTCAGGCCCAACTGCGCCACACAAAGCGCTGCCTCGCGCATTTCAGCCGCGCGGCGCGGTCCAGCATATAACCGGCGCGCTGCTCCCAGTTGAAGCCGGGAAAGGATTTATCCAGCGAGGCCAGAACTTCCTCGGTTACCCCGGCCTTTTGCGCGGAAAGAAAACACTCCGCCACCAGCGCTTCCAATCCCTTGAACATCACCGAGCGGATCAGCTTGATCGCTGCTGCCGCCCCCACCCCGCCGGGGACCAGCCGGGCGCGCATGCCAAGATTATCCATGATTGCCAATGCCTCGTCTGGCCACGCGCTGCTAACCAAAACTGGGGTTTTGTGCTGCTCCGGCATAACCGGACCCATGATCGCCATATCCACATAGCGCCCGCCAGCGGCATGGATGATCGCTGCTGCCTGTCGCTTGGTATCCGGCGCGCAGGAATTGCCGTCAAAATAATAGCAATCTTGGGTAATGCCACTGGCAGCACGTTTCGCGGCATCCACCGCCTGATCTGCGGTGACCAGTGAAAACACCAGTCGCGCCCCAGCGGCACATTCAGCAGCGCTGTCCACACCGCGCACTCCCATACCCGCGTAATCCAGCAATTTTTGTTGCCGCAGGCTTGGCCCCAGCTCGGTTTTAAGATCAAACGCTCGGAATTGTATCTGGCTATTTTTAGCAAGCCCGTTGGCAAAAGCCATTCCTGCCTCGCCGAACCCGACAAAGCCAAATATTGTAGCGCTTTGGTTGTTATAGCTTTCTGGCATTGATGTTCCCGAAGCTGTCTATTTGAATATCAGGTAACATCCCGGGCAGGCCGGGTAAAATAAATAGCGCACCGGACCTATTCATTTTTTAGATAGTAACAGTTTGAAAGCGGTTTCCCGCCTCACGCAGCAGGGTTAAAAACAGCGATTGCGTTGCCGTGGGCTGCCAGTTTTCCCGCAGGGTTATGCCGATATCGCGATGGGTGCCGCGCATGTCAAAATCCAGCCGGCAAAGCAGGCCGAGTTGTTCGACATGGTGCATCTGATGGGCAGACAGGATCGCCAGCCGGTCGCTGCCAGCCAATAAGCCACGCACCAGCACCAATGAGCTGGCCTCCACTACATGGCGCGGGGGTTCCTTGGCAAACAGGGCATCAAAGTAGGTCCGGGTTGGCGTGCCCATTCGCGGCACGGCCCAGTCATAACCCATCAAATCTTCCAGCTTCAGACCTGCTTTCCCAGCCAGCGGGTGCCCGGCCCGCGCCACAATCGCCAATGGATCGCTAAACAGACGTTCCTGCATCACATCAAGAATTGGCAGCGATTGGCGCAATGCTCCGGTCAGCAGGTCAATCTCGCCATGGCGCAACCCCTGCAACAAATCGTCATATGGCCCGTCAATAACGCTGATATCGATATTGGGCCGTTGCAGCAGAAAAGCATTGATCGCACGGGGTAAAATCTCGGCCCGCGCCAAGGGCATGGTGCCAATTACGATCCGCCCGCTATCATTGCCACACCAGGCTTGCACTTCGTCAATTCCCTGCTCCAGCTCTGAAAACGCCAGTCGGGCATAGCGCGCCAGCACCCGCGCCGAGGGCGTAAGCTCGATCCCGAGGCTGACCCGGTTAAACAGCGCAATGCCCGACAGCTTTTCCAGATCGCGCGCGGAGCGGTGCAAGGAGGGCTGTGAAATGCCAATTGCCCGCGCCGCCAGCGAGAAATTACCCGCTTGCACTACGGCGATCAGGGCTCGCAATTGGGCCGAGGTTGTCAGCCGGTCAAATTGGCGAAACCCACGGCCTTGGTTGCGGCTGCCCGCCCGCAAAGCCATCCTGCCGCCATCTTGAAGCAGCTCAAGCGTGCGCTGCACCCGAACAAGAAATATTTCCCCCGGTTCATTCAAATACATGCCCCGGCCGACCCGATCAAAGAATGGGGTGCCAACAAGGCGCTCCAGTTTGGAAAGTGCTTGGGTAATGGCCGGTTGCGAAAGATGCACCCGCTCCGCCGCCCGTGAAATACTTTTTTGGCGGGCAATTTCATGAAAGGCACGCAGATGGCGCAAGTTTAGATTATGGGCTCGCATAGATATTCCCTGCCAATTGAATTTTTCGCACTATAGCAATTTCTTATGGGAAGGCATAGTCTTTGAACTGGTATTTTTTACGGTCAGGCCTGATAGTGGGCCAGAACCGGTTATTTGGAGGGTCGAGATGACAAATAAAACAGTATTGGTAATTTCGGCCCACGCCGCGGATTTTGTCTGGCGGGCGGGCGGGGCCATCGCCTTGCATCAACAAAAAGGTTATGATGTGACAGTGGTTTGCCTTTCTTACGGCGAGCGTGGCGAAAGCGCCAAACTGTGGAAGCAGCCCGGATGCACGCTGGAAAAGGTAAAGGCCGCGCGCCGGATCGAGGCGGAAAATGCGGCCAAGGCGCTGGATGTGCATGATATTCAGTTTTTTGATCTTGAGGATTACCCACTAGAGCTGGACCGCGAGGCCAAGTTCAAGCTGGTGGATGTAATTCGCAAGGTGCAGCCAAAATTTATGATGTCGCACTCGCAATATGACCCTTACAATACCGACCATTCCTATACCACACAGGTGGCGATGGAGTGCCGGATGATCGCGCAGGCTTGGGGACACAAGCCGGGCGAAAAAGTGCTGGCTGCGCCGCAGCTTTACCTGTTTGAGCCGCACCAAAGCGAGCAAATGGGCTGGAAGCCGAATATTTTTCTCGACATTTCCGATGTTTGGGAGAAAAAGCGCGCGGCGATTGAATGTATGCAGGGCCAAGAGCATCTGTGGAATTTCTACACCAATGTAGCAGAAAACCGAGGCAACCATTTCCGGCGCAATTCCGGCGGCATGGCAGGCGGAAAACCGGCGCGATATGCAGAGGGATTTCAGGCGATTTATCCGCAATGTTTGGATGAACTGCCATGAATAAGGTGGTGCAACAGATTAAACGTGCTGACCCAGAGGTCGTGGCTGGTCTCGGCGCTTGTGGCGTGGCCACCGTGCATGAGGCGCAGGGGCGCAAGGGGTTGCTGGCGGCTTATATGCGGCCGATATATAGCGGCGCTTCGGTTGGCGCTTCGGCGGTGACCATTCTGGCTCCGCCTGCCGATAACTGGATGGTGCACGTGGCGATTGAGCAGGTGCAAGCGGGGGATATTCTGGTTTTGGCCACGACTTCCTCCTCGGATGCCGGTTATTTTGGCGACCTGCTGGCGACCTCGATGCAGGCGCGCGGCGGGGTTGGGCTGATTATTGATGCTGGGGTGCGCGATGTGCGGGACCTTAAAGAAATGGGGTTCCCGGTCTGGTCAAAAGCGATTTCGGCTCAGGGCACGGTAAAGGAAACATTGGGTTCGGTGAATGTGCCGGTGGTCTGTGCGGGAGCATTGATAAACCCCGGTGATGTGATCGTGGCCGATGATGACGGGGTTTGCGTGGTGGCGCGCGATGAGGCGGTGGCGGTTTTGGCCAAGGCTCAGGCGCGACTTGCCAGTGAGGAAGTCAAGCGCCAGCGTCTGGAGGATGGTGAGCTGGGGCTGGATATGTATGACATGCGCGAACGGCTGGCGGAAAAGGGCCTAAAATATGAATAACGGAATTCCATGTATGTGGATGCGCGGCGGCACTTCTAAAGGCGGTTATTTTCTGGAAAAGGATTTACCCACGGATAGGGACACGCGCGACAATTTTTTACTGGCAGCCATGGGTTCGCCGGATATGCGCCAGATTGACGGCATGGGCGGGGCGGATCCGCTGACCTCCAAGGTGGCGGTGGTGCAAAAATCCGAGCGCGAAGGCGTGGATGTGGATTATCTGTTTTTGCAGGTGGTGGTGGATAAGCCCATTGTCAGCGATGCGCAGAATTGCGGTAATATTCTGGCCGGGGTTGGCCCTTTTGCTATTGAGCGCGGGCTGGTGGCGGTGGCGGGGGCGCAAACTCCGGTGGTGATCCATATGGAAAACACCGGGCAAACCGCCACGGCACTGGTAGAGACGCCAAACGAGCAGGTCAGCTATGAGGGCACGGCCAATATTGACGGGGTGCCGGGCACGGCCAGCCCGGTTGAGATTATCTTTGAAGGCAACGCTGGTGCCACTTGTGGGGCCTTGCTGCCCACCGGCAATGTGGTTGATATGATTGACGGAATTGAAGTGACCCTGATTGACAATGGTATGCCCGGCGTTGTGATGCGGGCCGCTGACATGGGTATTACCGGTCGCGAGACCCGCGAAGAACTGGATGCGGATACCGCGCTTAAGGCTCGTATTGAAAGCATCCGCCTGCAAGCTGGGCCATTGATGAATCTCGGGGATGTCAGCAAAAAGCCGATCCCGAAAATGACCATGGTCAGCCCGCCGACCGCAGGGGGCTGTATTTCCACCCGCACCTTTATTCCGCATCGGTGCCATTCCTCGATCGGGGTGCTTGGTGCGGTTAGCGTGGCCAGCACTTGCTTGCTTGAAGGCTCGGTTGCGGCGTCAATGGCGGTGATCCCGGCTGGGGATCAGAAAAGCATAAGCATAGAACACTCGATTGGTGAAACCACCATCATTGCCCGACTGAATGCGCAGGGCGCAGTGGCCAGCGCCGGTGTGGTGCGCACAGCCCGAAAATTGTTTGACGGGTTTCTCTTCGGCTAAAAGGAAAAGAAAAAACCATGGATGCGGATTATCGCCCATTTCACCCCAACCCAAGCAAGCCGGGTTTCACCCCGCCACCGGGCGCGGTGGATGCCCATTGCCATGTTTTTGGCCCTGCCGCCCGGTTTCCCTATGCCCCAACACGCAAATATACCCCTTGTGACGCCCCCAAGGAAAAACTGTTTGCCCTGCGCGATCATCTTGGCTTTACCCGTAATGTTATTGTGCAGGCTTCGTGCCATGGCAGCAATAATGACGCGCTGATAGATGCTCTGCGCAGCGGTGGCGAATTGGCGCGCGGCGTGGCGGTGGTTGCCCCCGATATAAGCGATACGGAGCTAAAGGCTATGCATGCCGCAGGCGTGCGTGCGGTGCGGTTTAACTTTGTCAAACGGCTGGTGGATGTCGCCCCGAAAACCGAGCAGTTGGAGATTGCAAAGCGCATTGCCAAGCTGGGCTGGCATGTTGTGGTCTATCTGGAAGCCGCTGATCTGGAAGAACTGACCCCGTTTTTGTTGCAACTGCCCACTACCGTGGTGATTGACCATATGGGCCGACCCGATGTGGCCAAAGGGGTGGATCACGAGGATTTCCAAAGCTTTATCAACCTGATGCAGGGGAATGACAAATTCTGGACCAAGGTTTCCTGCCCCGAGCGGCTATCCTTAACCGGCCCTGATTACGGTGATGTGGTGCCTTTTGGCCAAACCTTGGTGGAACGTTTCCCCGATCGGGTGCTTTGGGGCACCGATTGGCCGCATCCGAATATGAACTCCCACATGCCCGATGATGGCACCTTGGTGGATGTGATCCCGAAAATAGCGACCACACCTGACGCTCAACAAGCGCTATTGGTTGACAACCCAATGCGGTTATACTGGGCCTAGCCTTGAAAGGAATGAACCAATGGAAATTGAAGAATTTGATCATCATAGCCCGATAGAGGGCACCACGCTGTTTGACGGCGAAATGGCCATGATCGGCTATGCGCTCAATAAAATGTGCTACACATTTAACGGTGCTGCCGCGCGCGAGGCTTATCTGGCCGACCCGGAAGCCTATTTTGAGAAATTCGGCCTGAACGAGGCGCAAAAACAAGCCTGCCGCAACAAAAACGTGCTGGAGATGATCGCGGCGGGTGGCAACATTTATTATCTCGCCAAATTTGCCGGCATTTTCAAAATGAACATGCAGGATATCGGCGCCCAGCAAACCGGCACAACGGTGGAAGAATTCAAGGAAAAGCTTAGAAAGGCAGGGGAATGACATGGCAAAAATTATCGGAGGCCTGACCACATCTCACATCCCCGCCGTTGGCAATGCCATCGCACGTGATATGCAGCAAGACGATTACTGGAAACCGTTTTTTGACGCTTACCCGCCGATTCACGAATGGCTGGATAAGCACAAACCCGATGTGGCGATCAATATTTATAACGATCACGGGCTGGGGTTTTTTCTGGATCAGATGCCAACCTTTGCCATTGGTGCTGCCCATGAATATATCAACGAGGATGAAGGCTGGGGCATTCCGGTGATGCCGCCATTTAAGGGTGATGCCCGGCTTTCCTGGCATATCATTGAAGGCATGGTCAACGATGAGTTTGATATTACCTCCTGTCAGGAACTGGCGGTTGACCACGGCTTTACCGTGCCGATGCAGCTTTTCTGGCCCGGGCTTGGCAAAAACCCCAACCTGCCTCGCGCCATTCCGATCAGCGCTAACACGGTGCAACACCCGATCCCAACCCTGAAACGGGCGCTGGATTTTGGTAAATCTTTGGGCCGCGCGATTCGCAGTTATCCTGAGGATATCAAAGTAGTCATTCTCGGCACCGGCGGGCTGAGCCACCAGCTTGACGGTGAGCGCGCCGGGTTCATCAACCGTGAATTTGACGAAATGTGCATGGAAAAGATCGTCACCGACCCGGAAGCCCTGACCAAAATCTCCCGCCATGAGCTGGTTGAAAAGGCCGGCGCGCAGGGCACCGAGTTTCTGATGTGGATGATGATGCGCGGCGCGCTAGGAGATAAGGTGAACCCATTGCTGAAAAACTACCATATCCCGATTTCCAATACCGGCGCTGGCACCATGTTGCTGGAATGTATCGACGATTAACCAGCCAAAAGGAATATGCGCATGAAAACGCAAGTTGGTATCATAGGCGGTGGCCCGTCTGGGCTGTTGCTCTCGCAACTCCTGCACATGCAGGGAATAGATACGGTCGTGCTGGAAAAGCGCAGCCGCGAATATGTGCTTGGCCGCATTCGCGCCGGAGTGCTGGAGCACGGCTTTGCCAACCTGATGCGCGAAGCGAATTGTGGGGTGCGCATGGATGCGGAAGGCGAGATTCATGACGGGTTTGACATCGCCTATGACGGGGTGCGGAACCATGTGGACCTTAAAGGGCTGACGGGGGGTAATTCGGTGATTGTCTATGGCCAAACCGAGCTGACCCGTGACCTTTATGAGGCCCGCGAAAAGATGGGGGGCGCGGTGATTCACCATGCGGAAAACGTGCAGCCTCACGATATGACCAGCGACAGCCCCTACTTGACCTACACAAAAGACGGTGAAGCGCAGCGCATTGATTGCGATTATATCATCGGGGCAGATGGCTTTCACGGGGTCAGCCGCAAATCTATTCCCAAGGATAAAATCCGTGAGTTTGAGCGGGTTTACCCGTTTGGCTGGCTCGGGGTATTGCTAAACACCAAACCGGTTTCGCCCGAGTTGATTTATGCCAAACACGAGCGCGGCTTTGCGCTCTGCTCCTTGCGTTCCCAAACCCTGAGCCGCTATTATATTCAGGTGCCATTATCCGGTAGCGTGGAGGATTGGTCTGATGACGATTTTTGGGGTGAGTTGAAGCGCCGCCTGCCAGCGGACGTATCGGCCCAGCTGGAAACCGGCCCGTCGATTGAAAAAAGCATCGCGCCGCTGCGCAGTTTTGTGGCGGAACCAATGCGCCATGGCAATATGTTTTTGGCAGGGGACGCCGCCCATATTGTGCCCCCCACCGGCGCGCGCGGGCTGAATTCAGCGGCTTCCGATATTTATTATCTCTATCACGCCATGCTGGATCACTATAAAAAAGGTGACGATACCGGGCTGGAGAATTATTCGCAAAAAGCGCTGGCCCGGGTTTGGAAAGGCCAGCGGTTTTCGTGGTGGATGACCACGCTGCTGCACCAGTTTCCCGAAAACAGCGATTTTGACAACAAACTGCAACAAATCGATCTCGAATATCTGTTTTCGTCCGAAAGCGCGATGAAGTCCCTAGCGGAAAACTATGTAGGATTGCCGTTTTAGGCAGGGACAAAAGACCATGTGCGCTTACCCTTTATGAAGATGATTTATTGCCCCTCTCTACCCCTGCGCCATCCCGTCAAATGCCGCCCCAACCATCCGTAGGGTGGGGTTATACCCCACCATTTCCAGCCTATCATGCTGAGCACGGTACCGCCCCAAAAACGCCACCAAATCCTCCGGCAAGCCCCCGCCGCATGGCCTAATCCACCACTGAGTTCACTGTAAGCGTTGGTTCGCCCCCACATTTCTTATCGCGCGTTGATATGCGATTCCGTCCTTTCATAGATTTGAAGGGAGTTTC
>QIGK01000103.1 GCA_003228875.1 Rhodobacterales bacterium | reverse complement strand
GGGTCGCGCTGACCAGCGGGCTTAGCCGAAAGCAAATTGCCATGGGCTTTGAAATTGGTTTTTCAACATTAAGTCGCTGGATCAAGGAAGAACGGGATTAGGTTCCGAACTCAGAACCCCAAATTGATTTAATTCAGGAAAACGAACATCTGCGTAAAGAAGTCCGCATGCTCCGTGAGGAGAGGGAAATACTAAAAAAGGCAACACAGTTCTTCGCGAGGCAAAAGCCATGAGGTTTAGGTTTAT
This sequence comes from Rhodobacterales bacterium, assembly GCA_003228875.1. Taxonomy (GTDB): domain Bacteria; phylum Pseudomonadota; class Alphaproteobacteria; order Rhodobacterales; family Rhodobacteraceae; genus UBA3077. The sequence continues at coordinate 8,331 of QIGK01000103.1, read as the reverse complement.
CCGCTGCCCGGCAGTGCATGTTTACATGCACGAGAGGGGAAGAGCATTGCGGCAAGCTTCCAATCCAGCGTCTGTGTGAAATATGAATGTCAGTGCACGTGGTTATAGGGCTTATCATACAAGGCCAATGCGCAAAAGCCAGCGAACCGATAGGATTTTACTGGCCCATATCCGTGAACAGTTTAAACAAAGTCATTGCACATATGGGCGTCCACGGATGGTTGCAGCCTGTTAAAGGGGGGATGTTCCCCGCGCTATTGGCCGAACAAAGGGTGGGCTGAACACCAAATTGCACGCGGTTTGTGACGGCGAGGGCCGCCCAGTGCGGCTTTTATTAACGGAAGGCCAGCAATCCGACCACAAAGGTGCCGCCACCCTGCTACCGGATTTACCACCAGCTTCAGAGCTTTTAGGCCCCTCTCGTGGTTTGCAGGCAAACCCCTGCCGGGCATGAGCGTGGTATTACCCCCTGTATTCCGCCAAGGGCAAAACGTAAACACCCCGCAACATATTGTAAAACCTTATATAAACAGCGACACAAGGTGGAGAACATGTTCGCCAAACTCAAAGACCTCCTCTCGGCGATTGTAAACAATCACCTGCCGGGCGGCGGGAGGCGCATTCAATGCGGTTCGACCGCTGTGCCCACACATTCATGTCAGCAATCCAAATCGCAGCAGTCATCATCTTCTGGATCAATCAATGAGTCCTGACCCTAGGTTGGGGGTAGGGTTTTGATGAACTCTCCGATTGAGCTAATCACAGAGCGAACACCTTCATTTTGCGCAACCAAATGTCCAACTGTTAGCCGGATCGCCCACTTGGTTCCTTCTTCGCTTAGTGTATCCACGCTTTTTTTAAGAGCGCGATCAGCAAATGAACCACAATACTTCGCTATAACTTTTAATGCTGCCCAAAGGGCATCCGCAATTTTTCGTAATTTGGTGGGAGAAGGCTCCGGCTTTTGGATTTCTTCCTCAAGCTGATACAGTTGATCCCAGATCAAAGTAATTTCTTTTCGGACTACCTTTTCGTCCTCAATCGGTTCCGGCGGGTTATTGTCAAGCCGATGCGGCGGAGCCTCAACAAATTTGACCGCGCTTAGCTGTTCTTTGAGTTTGGCGATTTCAGCTTCAAGATCATATCGTTTGCGGATACGTTCAATCATCGGGTTCACATGCGCCGCGCCTTTGTCCCAGTCCTCGGGGTCAATCAATGCGATTTCTTCCAGCATATCCCAGTTTTGCGGGCGACCATCGAGGATGCGTTCGTACCAGTCGATCCAGAAAGCCCACTTTGGGGAGTTTTCTGTTAGGTTTCGTTTTACAATATCCCACATCGCAACGAAAATCTTTGCGTCAGATTTTGGCTCCCATAAAGGAAAATTGAAAGCACCATTTGCATCTTTTGCGCGCTCGTACCTGCCCATATCAGCAACAAAAGAGGACCATTCAAAATTTTCCAATTGCGGGTCTTGTTTATTGTTCTTGAAAATTGTTTTGTAGGATGGAGGGCCAAATTTACGCAAGTAAGATAGTTGAATGCCATTGCCATCAAAATTCAATTCACCAAGCGCGAAAAGAGCAGCTTCGGCTGACGGATGTCTTTTGTGTAATTGAGACTGCAAGGAATTTTCTATGACAGCAGTTTCCGAGTCTGAATAGCTCAACCGATTGTTGACAAGCCTTAGACTAGGAGGTTGCTGTTGTAGAGATATGTTTGGGAATGAAATAATAACTGTAGCAAATAGTAGCGCTCGAAAAGTCAAAAAGGCTACAGAAATTTCGTCGTCTGAAAATTCTTTTTGATTAGACTTGGCTAATAACGGTAAAGGTCGTAGGGAAGCACGCACCATTAGTAAGTCATTGACTATTTTGGGTTGTTCGGCAGACCATCTGCTAAAACTATCACGGTTAACAAATTCGTCCAAAAGAAAATTCCTCAAAAGAACTATTTGCCCGACATCTTACCCCCATTCACCCCCCCTTGACCAAACCCAAATTCCAACCCATACCCCACCCCCATGACTGACCTTAAAAACATCCGCAATTTCTCTATCGTGGCGCATATTGACCATGGCAAATCCACCCTTGCTGACCGGCTGATCCAATCGACCGGCACCGTCAAAGATCGCGATATGCAGGCGCAGTTGCTCGACACTATGGATATTGAGCGTGAGCGCGGCATTACCATCAAAGCCAACACCGTTCGCATTGAATACAAAGCCAACGATGGAGAGGATTATATCCTTAATCTGATCGACACCCCCGGCCATGTGGATTTTGCTTATGAGGTCAGCCGCTCCATGCGCGCCGTTGAGGGTTCCTTGCTGGTGGTCGATGCCGCGCAGGGGGTAGAGGCGCAGACGCTCGCCAATGTTTATACCGCCATCGAGGCTGATCATGAGATCGTGCCGGTGCTTAACAAAGTTGATCTTCCGGCGGCGGATTGTGACCGTGTGGCCGAGCAGATCGAGGATGTGATCGGCATTGATGCCAGTGATGCGGTGCAAATCTCCGCCAAAACCGGCGTTGGTATTCCTGACGTTCTGGAGGCAATTGTCAACCGCCTGCCACCCCCGACCGGCGACCGTGACGCTCCGCTTAAGGCTTTGCTGGTTGATAGCTGGTATGACCAATACTTGGGCGTTGTGGTTCTGGTGCGGGTCATGGACGGGGTTTTGCGCAAGGGCGACAAGATTTTAATGATGGAAGCGGGCGCGACCTATAACGTTGACCAAGTCGCCTTCCTGCGCCCGCAAATGGAAAAAACCGATGAAATCGGGCCGGGGGAGATCGGCATTCTGACCGCCAGCATCAAACAGGTGCGCGACACGCGGGTGGGCGATACGATTACCCATGACAAAGCCCGCGCGGCTGAGGCTCTGCCCGGATATGCCCCCGCCCAACCTGTGGTGTTTTGTGGCTTGTTTCCGGTGGATGCGGCTGAATTTGAAGACCTGCGGGCCTCGATCGACAAACTGGCGCTGAACGATGCGAGTTTTAGCTTTGAGATGGAAACCTCAGCGGCGCTTGGTTTCGGGTTTCGCTGCGGGTTTCTGGGGCTTTTGCATCTGGAAGTTATCCGTGACCGGCTGGAGCGGGAATACGACATTCCGCTGATCACCACCGCCCCGTCGGTGATTTACCACATGCATATGCGCGATGGCTCGGTGATTGAGATGCACAACCCTGCCGACATGCCCGACCCATCCCTGATTGACCATATCAAGGAACCGCGCATCAAGGCGACTATTCTGGTGCCCGATGAATATCTGGGCGATGTTCTAAAACTGTGCCAAGATCGGCGCGGTATCCAGATTGACCTGACCTATGCGGGGTCGCGCGCCATGGTGGTGTATGATCTGCCGCTTAACGAGGTGGTGTTTGATTTCTATGACCGGCTGAAATCGGTGACCAAGGGTTATGCCAGTTTCGATTACACGATGGGCGATTATTCTGAGGACCAACTGGTGAAAATGTCCATTCTGGTGAATGATGAGCCAGTAGATGCGCTGTCAACCATGGTGCATCGCACGCGGGCCGAGGCGCGGGGCAAGGCGATGTGTGAGAAGCTCAAAGAATTGATCCCGCAGCATATGTTCAAAATTCCGATACAGGCAGCGCTTGGCGGGCGGATAATCTCGCGCGAGACTATTTCAGCGCTGCGCAAAGACGTGACGGCCAAGTGTTATGGCGGCGATGCCACGCGGAAACGCAAACTGCTGGATAAGCAGAAAAAAGGTAAGAAGCGGATGCGGGAGTTCGGCCGGGTGAGCATTCCGCAGGAGGCGTTTATATCAGCGTTGAAGATGGATGATTAGGTGTTAGTTGCACCACCCCAAAAATAAAGTTTAGGGATGGCACTTTTTTATCGCTGTGCCAAAGTTAGACGCGGGCTACAGTCAGATCATTGATATTTGAAATGTTAGCCATATTTTTTACCACGCCGATGGCATGGATAGCAGACTGCTTTGTGGTGAACCCTTCCGAGTGGCACATTGTCTCGTTGTTTGCTGCAACGTAACGCCAGTAGAAAAGCCCGCCAACGCCTCTGAAAATTTCAAACCGGTAAACCATAAGGGCCACCTCCATTTAGTTTGGCTGGGCTTATATTGGCATACCGGTGTCCGTTGATAACTTCAGACACACGACCTTGGTTTATTGCGCCAAGGGCAGCGGCGATCTGTGCCTGGTTAAGTGGCGTATTAAGCCAGAGGGCTTTGATATACGCGGCTAATGCCTCGGTAAGTCGAGGACTTTTGTTTTTAACAGGCATGGATATTCTCCTTATTGCCATTTTAGCGCCAGCTACCACCGAACGAGGGGTGGTTGATATCTAAAAGCAAAAGAGGTAGAGTTTCCCTGTAGTGGAGGATCAACCAACGATTTCTTTCAGCTGGTCAACGGCTGACATGAAATCCGCGACCTCTATATTAAGGCGAGGTCGCATAGCAGTGCGTGCCTCGCCTTTTTTTATATGTGAGGACGAACAAATTTTCAAGTAGAAATACCATAAGGCAGGTTCTATTCTTCGAATATCACATGCCTACTGCCGTATTGCCTTAAAAATATGGGTCTGTCAAATCACAAAGTATGTCATTTGGTGGTCAATTATGTCGCAGGCAAGGGGTTCGGTCAGTATGTTGTGGTGCTGGCAGCGAAAATATCAATATGGTGATTCGCTCGATATCGCCAAATATGTCAGATTTTGAAGGGGTGAACCCCAGCCCCACAAATCTCGTAGGGTGTGTGCTCTGCACGCACCGCACCGATGTTGCCCCCAAAACGGTGCGTGGGGACCACGCACCCTACGGCGTATTGTGTCATGGGATTGGTGGGGTGGAACCCCACCCTACGGGTATTGCGGCGCATGGTTTGTATCCGCCGCTTCCTTTGCCACACCCCTCAAATAACGCCACGCGCAATTTGGTCTGCTTCTATACTTTCAAACAACGCGCGGAAATTGCCTTCGCCGAAGCCGTCATCGCCTTTGCGCTGGATGAATTCAAAAAATATCGGGCCGATCACGGTTTTTGAGAATATTTGCAATAGAATTTTGGTTTCTCCGCCATCCACCACGCCCTCACCGTCAATCAACAATGTGTCAGAAGCTGAAAGAGATGATCCCGCAGCATATAAAATTCCGATACAGGCAGCGATGCGACGCGGAAACGGAAACTGCTGGATAAGCAGAAAAAGGCAAGAAACGAATACGGGAGATTGGACGGGTGAGTATTCCTCAGGAGGCGTTTTTATCGGCGTTGAAGGTGGATGATTGAGCAACAAGCCAGACGCCAAAGTTTGGATACGAGAGTTTTAGCACCATTTTTCCTTGATTTCAGGTGAAATTTAAGACATATTTTCCCTATTAGGTTGTAAAGATTGGAAAGAAAATGAAAAAACCTGCTTTGGTCGTTACGTTCGCGGTTTTGTTTGGTTGCGTAGAAACTATCTCTGTGCCGGTTGCCAGCGTTCGGCCCGACTCGGGTTTGGTTTCGGCATCTAAAGCCTATATTTCCGATAAAATGCGCGACCCCGATTCAGCCAAATTTCGAAACATCGTTTCGTATAGAATTTCTAACGGGGATGTTATCATTTGCGGCGAAGTGAATGGCACCAACGGCTTTGGTGATATACAGGATTTTCGGATTTTTATTTGAGGTTCAGGGGCAACGAAGTGCGTCGCTCGTTGATTGATAGCGCTTCGGATGAATTCAGTCTTGGCGCTGAACTAGGCTGTGAGCAGGCTTCAAAAGGGTTTATTTCACTTACCGAAGACGAAGTATAAATTTCCGATCAACAACCCACGCCTAACATCACAATTGCGAAATTTTGACGAGGGTAACCTTTGCCTGCCAACCAAATTAATAGCCCCTTAACCTTTGCCTGACAAATAGGTGGGGCTTTAGTAAAATTGTGTGCATTCTATGGACCGTATTAAAATCGTTGTTGTGGCTTTGACATTGATTTCCGGCTGCGCCTCGCCGTCGGTTCAATTTTCAGGCATTGCGCCAATTCCGATCACGGTGGCCGGTATGACTTTTAAGGTTTATGCTAATGGCCCCAATGTTCAGGTTATCCGCACAAGTCGCGGCGCGCCGGATGAGGCGCCGTTTCGGAGCATTGTTTCTCAGGTAATTGAAATGGCCACGGGCTGTTCCGTGGTCCCGGAATCGTTGGACGGGGATTTCAATCTGGTGAACGGAAGTATTGTTTGCTGACGCCATTCACGGCGACAATCTTATGCCAGTTTGAAAGGATCAAATCACACCGCGCAACACAAAAACCCGGTATGAGCGCCAAGAGAACATCACAGCGGTTTGGCCTTAATAGGCGAAGCAGATTATTTGCTGAGGGTTTTTTGGACTGACTTGCGCGCGTTAAACACGCTTATTCATAAGATGTTATTGTCACACGTGGCAGTGTCGCGGGTGCATCGTCAGATAATCATGGAAAAATAAAAACGGACGCCCCGTTACCGGTGGCGTCCGTTTAATTTTTAGAAAAGGTTAAACCTTAACCTTATACCGTTGATTCATTGCTTGTCAGGGCAAGGATCAGCACGCCAAGAATAACCAGCGGGATCAACCAAGCGCCGGAGCCGCCCATTACTGCTGGTTCATCAATCATGGTGACTTCTGGTGCAGTGTAAACCAATTTACCAGCTGATGCAGCGCCTGCTGCGAGTGTGCCCAAAAGGGCTAGTTTAAGAGATTTCATGTTTTCTTCCTTAGAATTTGCGCAATTAAGGTGAGCCTTTCGACATTATTTCTTTAAACACAGGTCTATGGCAATAACCAGTGTTTTTGCGCATATTGGTGGTAAAACGAATATTTGTGGGATACCTGTTGCCGAATTACAATAGTGTTAAGGTCGGAGCAAGTAACCCGAATGACCCCAGAAGAACAGCCTCTATCCTTTTGTATTGCTTTGTGTTCGCGGCAACGGCCAAAGCTTTTGCGCCGTTGCCTTGCTTCGCTTGATGCGCTTGTTATCCCCCGGAATGTGACTGTATCTCTGTTGGTGGTCGAAAATAACGAAATCCCGCTGTATCAGGAAATTATCGCTGGTTTTGGCCAAAATTTTCCCCTGACCCATGTGCTTGAACCCCGCGCTGGCCTGACTTTTGCGCGCAACAAAATTCTGGATACTGTTGAGGAAATGCAGGTTGACTGGCTGGGTGGCGTTGATGATGATCAGATCGTTGATCAGCAATGGTTGGTGCAAATGGTGGCTGCAATCCGGCAGTTTCCGGACACAAAAAACTTTGTCGGGGATTGGCGGCGGAAATTGCGCGAAGATACGCCTTTTTGGTATCCGGCGCTGCGTCAGCCCAAAAACTTGCCGACAGGCGCATTGTTGCGTGAAGGCGCCACCACCAACACCGCCATTCACAGCAGCGTTTTCAGCGCTTCGGGCATGGGGTTACGGTTTGATTTAGCGTATAATTTTCTAGGGGGCGAGGATGTAGATTTTGGCACCCAATATATGAACAAGGGCGGCAAAATCCGGTTTGCTGCGGGGGCGCGCACCGATGAGGAAATTCATGATACCCGCGCCAGCCTGACTGCGCGGATGTTGCGGGTCAGCGTTGGTGATTTTATTCTGGCCAAGGTCCGTCATCGTCGAAAATCTGTGATCTTTGCATGGGGCTGGACATTGCAAATTCTGTATCGAAGCACGGTTTTTGGGCTGGGCAATATGCTGCTGGCTGGGATGGCTTTTCCGTTTTACCGGCGCTGGGCTATGAAACGATTTGGCATGGGCCTTAAATTCTTTGCTAAGATCCGTGGCTTGTTCTGGTATTACACAGGTAAAAACCCCAAGTTATATCAGGTGATTGATGGCAGTTAGCGGTTCCGGTTGGCCCTGAACCCGCCTATACCCCCCTCATGACCCAGAACCCACCAAACCTGCGCCCCGACCTTGCCCGCGCCCGCATCCCCGAGGCCGCGCGCCCCAACCAGCCCAAAATCGGTATGGTCAGCCTTGGCTGTCCTAAAGCATTGGTGGATAGTGAGCGCATCCTGACCCGGCTTCGGGCTGAGGGCTATGCCATTTCACCTGATTACAGCGATGCATCGGCAGTGATTGTCAACACTTGCGGGTTTCTGGATTCCGCCAAGGCTGAATCCCTGTCTGCGATTGGCGAGGCTTTGGCGGAAAACGGCAAAGTGATTGTTACGGGCTGTCTGGGGGCGGAACCGGATTATATTACCGGCGCCCATCCTTCAGTGCTGGCGGTAACCGGCCCGCATCAATACGAACAGGTGTTAGATGCGGTGCACGCGGCTGTGCCGCCCGACCCTGATCCGTTTGTTGATCTGCT
>QIGK01000136.1 GCA_003228875.1 Rhodobacterales bacterium | reverse complement strand
CAAAGCCGCCGCTTAAGATAACCCAACTGATGAGGCAGATACTCTCTTATTCTAAAGCCTAATCTGTGCCAAATACTCTGACGACGAACAGATTTGAAGAAACCGCAAAAGGCGTGCGGGTGACAATCAATGGCACGCGACAAATAACCGGCGATGTGTTGATCGCAGCTGACGGTATTCATTCAAATATCCGCGCCAGCTTTTACCCCGATGAGAGCCAGCCGGTTTGGGGAGGATCGGTGTTGTGGCGCGGCGTCACAACAGCCAAGGCATACTTAACGGGCGCAAGGCATGGCAATGGCCGGACACCGAGACCTGAAATTTGTCACCTATCCGATCAGCCAGCCGGATGAAAACGGTGAATGCTTGATCAACTGGATTGCCGATGTCAAATTTGATCATCACGCTGAATGGAACCGGGAAGATTATAACCGCAAGGGCAAGCCGGAAGATTTTCTACCGGGGTTTGAGGATTGGAAATTTGACTGGCTGGATATTCCCAGCCTAATCCGAAATGCCAGCGCAATCTTTGAATTCCCGATGATTGACCGTGACCCGCTGGAACGCTGGAGCTTTAGCAAGGTTACCTTGTTGGGCGATGCGGCCCATGCCATGTATCCGATTGGCTCTAATGGTGCATCGCAGGCAATTATTGATGCGCGGGTATTGGGGAAATATTTCAGGACGCTGGGCTGTAACGAAACCGCACTGAAGGCGTATGATGAGGAACGCCGCCCTGTTACCAATGCGGTGGTGCTGGCCAATCGCGGTGACGGGCCGGATCAGGTTTTGCAGGTTATTGAACAGCGCTGTGGTGGCAGGTTTGACAAGGTTGAAGACATTTTGTCACCCGTCGAGATGGCTAAAATGGCCGCTGATTATAAGAAAACCGCTGGCTTTGACGTAGATATTCTGAATAATGCGCCAAGCATTCTGGGGAAATTTGATGATTAAAATGCTGGAAATGCCAATAAGGGGGCTGGCAAAGACAAGCGCCCTTATTGGTGGCTTGGTTTTGCTGGCTGTTATGGTCATGACAGTGATCAGCGTGGCGGGATTATCGCTGAACAAACTGGGGCGATTTCTGAAAAAATCCTATGAAGTTGAGATTGCGCCGCTGCTGGCCATCGGGCCAATTCCCGGCGAAACCGAGCTGATCGAGGTTGGTATGGCGTTCATTATTTTTGCTTTCATGCCGATTGTTACGTTGAATCGCGGCCATGCCAGCGTTGAAATTCTGACCAATGCGTTTAGCGCCACCATCAACCGCCTGATTGATCTGGTGGCTGACCTGTTATTGCTGGCTGCGGCGGGGTATCTTGGCTATCGGCATTATCTGGGCACATTGGATAAATATGCCAATGGCGAAACCACATGGATATTACAATTCCCGCTTTGGTGGGGATACGCCGCAGCGCTGTTTGGTGCGGTGGCCTTTGTGATCATAGCTGCGTTTTGCGTATTGCGATCTTTTAGCCATTTGGTGCATGGCACCTCCCGCCAAGCGTCGGAGATCATACATTGAGCAATTTTGATATGGGCCTGTGGTCTTTTGCTGTGGTGCTGTTGCTGATATTTTTGCGCATGCCGATTGGCTTGTCGATGCTGATGGTCGGGATTGGTGGCAATGTTCTGGTGATCGGCGATTTTAGTATGATCGGCGGGCAGTTGAAAAACCTGACATATGGGCAGTTTTCCAGCTATTCGCTGAGCATTGTGCCGCTGTTTTTGCTGATGGGCCAGTTTGCGACCATGGGGGGCATGTCGCGGGCACTTTTTAAGGCTGCCGAGGCATTTTTGGGGCATAAAAAGGGTGGCGTTGCCATGGCTTCGGTCGGGGCCTGTGCAGGATTTGGGGCGATCTGCGGGTCAAGTTTGGCGACAGCGGCAACGATGGGCCAAGTCGCCTTGCCGGAGCTGCGCCGGTATGGTTATTCGAGTGCATTGAGCACCGGAACACTGGCAGCGGGGGGGACGCTGGGTATTCTTATTCCGCCCTCGGTCATTCTGGTGATCTATGCGATTTTGGCTGAACAAAACGTGGCAAAGCTGTTTGTGGCGGCGTTTATTCCGGGCATATTGGCGATGCTTGGCTATATGCTGGCGATCTCAATTTATGTGCGGATATTTCCCAATTCCGGCGGGGTTCGGGAACGGGTGCCGATGCGGGACCGTATGGCAGCACTTGGCAAGGTCTGGCCGGTTTTGCTGGTGTTTATCGTGGTAATTGGCGGAATTTATCAGGGCCTGTTTACGCCAACACAAGGCGCTGCGGTGGGTGCTGCGGGCACCGGACTGATCGCGTGGGTCAATGGTGGATTAACTTGGAAAACCTTGCAAGAGGCCTTTCACGGCACCGCCATGACCACCGCGATGATCTTTTTGATTGTGCTGGGAGCGGCAGTTTATAACGGTTTTCTGGCCCTGACACAGGTGCCCTATGAACTGGCAGCATTTGTTGGTGAACAGGGGTATAACCCGTGGATGGTGTTGTCGCTGGTGCTGATTGCCTATTTGATTTTTGGCTGTGTGATGGACAGCCTATCGATGATTTTGCTGACCGTGCCGATATTCTTTCCGATCATGCTGGCACTTGATTTTGGCATGACCCCGACCGAATTTGGGTTGTGGTTTGGTATATTGATACTGATCGTGGTTGAGGTCGGGCTGATCACCCCGCCGGTCGGCATGAACCTGTTTGTGATCAATTCGCTGGCCAAAGACATCCCGATTATCGAGACATTCAAGGGCGTGTTGCCTTTTGTAATTTCGGATTTGTTTCGGGTGGTTATTCTGGTGGCATTCCCGGGCATTACCCTTTGGCTGGTGAACCTGCTTTGGTGAGGGTATTGGCAGCTGGAACAGACATTTGCCGAAATCAGGCCTTCTGGACCAGCCCGCTAACCCCGTCGAATGCACCGGGTTTTAAGGCCCGCGCCAAAAGACGCGCAGGGTTGATTGATGGCGGGAAATGCAGCTTGCTTGCGGTTTTTTTGGTGAATCCAAAACGGCTGTAATAGGGTTCATCCCCCACCAGAATAACCCGCAACCAGCCAGCTTTTTCGGCGCGTTCCAGACTGTCCAGTATCAACATATTTCCCAGACCTTCGCCTTGGCGGGTCGGATGCACCGCGATGGGGCCAAGCAACAGGGCGGGGTGACGGGAATTGCCAATGGTCACAGGCCAATACCGGATGGCCCCTGCCAGACTGTTGTATTTATCGCGCACTACCAGCGAGAGCCCGACAACCGGATCAACACCATCACGCAAGCGGTATGAACTAAGTGCCGTGCGCCCGGGGGCAAAGGCCAGATCAAACAGGTATTCGACCTCATAACTGTCTTTTTCGGTCTCTGGATGAATGTGAAACATGATTTTTCCGAATGGCCTCGCCAACTGCGTAACATGGCTTTATCAAGGTCGCAAATACGAAAGGAACGGTATGTTTTACCAACCAAAAGACGGGCATGGATTACCGCATAACCCGTTTAAGGCCATCGTGTCACCGCGACCGATTGCATGGATTTCATCGCTGGACAGTCAGGGCCGCGCTAATCTTGCGCCTTACAGCTTTTTTAATGCTATGGCTGACAATCCGCCAATTGTGGTGTTTGGCAGCACCGGTGGCAAGCCGGACCAACCGCAATTCAAGGACACGATGTCCAATATTCGAGAAACCGGCGAATTTGTTGTCAATATTGTTTCGTATGACCTGAAAGACGCGATGAACATCACCTCGGGAAATTTGCCCGCTGATATAGATGAATTTGAGACGGCGGGGCTTGAAAAAGCCGCCAGCATTATGGTTAAGCCCCCTCGCGTGGCTGCTGCCCCCGCAGCGCTGGAATGCAAGCTGTTCAAATTTGTTGATCTGATTGGCGAAAACAGCGCCATGGTGATTGGCGAGGTGGTGGGGATTCATCTGGCCGATAGCAGCATTGTGAACGGTCTGTTTGATGTCACAACCTATCAACCCTTGGCGCGGTTGGGATACATGGATTACACCAGCATAGGCGATGTTTTCAGCCTGAAGCGACCAGAACAGGAATAAATATGCAAACCATGATCGGCATCATCGGCGGCAGCGGTGTTTATGACATTGAAGGGCTGGAGGACGCGACATGGCAAACCGTTGAAACACCGTGGGGGGATCCATCCGACCAGCTTTTGATTGGCGCTCTGAATGGCACCAAAATGGCGTTTTTGCCGCGTCACGGGCGGGGCCATGTGCAAACGCCATCCTCGATCAATTATCGTGCCAATATTGATGCGTTGAAACGCTGTGGCGTCACGGATGTGATTTCGGTTTCCGCATGTGGATCGTTTCGTGATGAAATGGCCCCGGGGGATTTTGTCATCATTGACCAGTTTATCGACCGGACATTCGCGCGGGAAAAATCGTTTTTCGGACAGGGCTGTGTGAGCCATGTTTCTGTGGCGCACCCGACCTGCTCGCGGCTTGGCGATGCTTGCGAAACTGCCGCAGGTATGACCGGTGTTACGGTGCATCGTGGTGGTACTTATTTGGCCATGGAAGGCCCACAATTTTCAACCCTTGCAGAAAGCAAAATGTATCGGGAAAGCTGGGGGGCGGATGTGATCGGCATGACCAATATGCCCGAAGCCAAACTGGCCCGCGAGGCTGAGCTTTGTTATGCAAGCATCGCCATGATTACCGATTATGACAGTTGGCATCCTGACCACGGCGAGGTGGATGTTTCCGAAATTATCAAAACCCTGATGGGCAACGCGGACAACGCGCGTGATACCGTCAAAGCCTTACCGGAACTACTGGGCAATGAGCGCTCGGATTGCCCGCAGGGCTGCGACAAAGCACTGGAATTCGCGATTATGACTGCGCCTGAAGCGCGGGATGCTGGATTAGTCACAAAGCTCAGTGTCGTGGCTGGGCGGGTGTTGGGTTAATCAAATGATATTGATTGCTAAATTTCCCATCATGAATTTGTTAAAAGTCAACGAATCCTGGCCCGTAAAAATGGATGGCAAGGCGTTCTCCATTGAATGCACAAAAAATATAGCAAAGTATGTCGTCGTAACCTTTAAAGGCCTGCCGGCAAGTTTAGCGCCAACGATCACTCCCGCGCAGGATATTAGCCCCCTGAAGGTGGATTTTGGGGTAAACCAATACTTGTTGGAAGCAGAAAGAAATGTTAGAAGTTGGCAAGCTGTTCTCACGTCTCATATTCTTATTGAGATTGACTATGATCACATGGTTTCAGAGTTTCGGCCAGAAGATGATGAAAAAATTGATATATCTTCTTTCAAATTAGACAGGCCTGTGAATCGGAATTATGGTTTTGAGAACTATGAAACGTTCGCAACTGCCTTTCTGGTATTAATGCATGGAACAGACTTTATTGAAGAAATATCTTTCTATCGTGAGGGCATAAAAGCCCAACGTGCCGAGAGATATGTTGATGCGTATAATAATTTCTATCTGTATCTTGAAACAAAATTCTGTGACGGTAAATTCAAGGCAAAAGATGTGGAAAAGATACTTTCAGAAACCAATTTGTTCTGGAACGCATTTCGCCTCGCCATCGCCAAAATGCAAGAAGCCAGTCCAGAACAATTGCCGTCTTTCTTTACCCAAGATGGTCAAGCCTTGGATGACAGCGGTATTCTTAAGGGCCTTGTGAAATTAAGGGGGACGTTGCGCCATCACTCCCTTTCGAATTCACAAAGATGGGATCCAAACAATCAAAGAAAATTTGTCACGGAAGTCAAATTCATAAAATATCTGTGTTTCTTACTTTGCCATGAAGAAGTAACAAAACCGATGTTTGACACTGACATTCAGCAAGAATTTTCTAAGCAAGCAAAGGAAAATGGGATGACTTCGAAAATTCAAATTTTTGTAACCTATCGGCTGCAAGAACATATAATGGATACCACTTTAGATATCAGCGTTCCACAACGAACACTAGACGGCCTACTTGCGAAATTTGTGTTGGAAAAGACATTTGAAAAACTTTCAGAAAATGAACCAGCAATTGAAGTTATTGCCATACGAGCAAATGTTGGGTCGAGGGAGCTATTTAGGTATGATCTTGGTCCTGCAATATTACGCACACCCAGCTAAAACGCAGTTTTCAAAACGGCACCAGCCTGCCCATAAAATGCATCTTGTTTTTACTGGCCTGGTTAGCGTTCATAGTACTAATAGTCATTTTTTCTGGTTGATGATAAACAAACCATCATTATGGAGATAAGCATGACAAACGGCGTTATTCTTGGCAAATTCATGCCGCCGCATCTGGGCCATCTGGCGCTTATTCGCACGGCCAGCTATCTGGTTGATACCCTGACAATTATTCTGGCCGCCAGCGATGATGACCCGATCCCGCCCGAAATCCGCAAAGGCTGGATGGAGAATATGTTTCCGCTGGCACGGGTGATTTTGCATGTTGAAAATACCGAGTTGGCAACCGATGACCCCGCATGGGCTGACATCATTCGCCAACTGCATCCTGACTCGATAGACCGAGTGATCGGATCAGAGGGGTATGTGGTGCAACTGGCCCGAGCGCTAAACGCACAACATTTCATTTTGGACCCGATGTGGATGGCCTTTCCGGCCAATTCCGATGACATTCGCAAAGACCCGTTTCAGCATTGGAAATCGCTGCCGCGCGTGGTTAAGCCGTGGTATCAAAAACGCCTGACGCTTATCGGGCCGGAAAGCACCGGTAAATCATTTATGGCCGATTTTCTGGCCACCCGTTTTGGCGGGCCTTATGTGCCCGAATATGGCCGTCCTTATGAAAAATACCGCAAGCTCGGGGATTATCGGGCTGAAGAATTGCATTTTATTGTTGATGGTCACATCGCCCACCGCAAAACCCTTTCAATGATGGCGGGGCCGGTTTTGTTTGAAGATACCGACCCGTTATTAACCGCCGTCTGGGCTGAAATGCTGCTAGGCCATTCTCTACCGGATCTTGAATCGCGCATTGATTTGCCTGATCATTACCTGTTGCTGGACGCGGATACCCCGTGGGAAGACGACCCGCTACGTTATTACGGCAAACAAGAAATGCGGCAAAAGTTTTTTACCAAAATCAAAGCCAAGCTGGATCAGTTTGGCGCCAAATACACCCTGATTTCCGGCAGTTTTGCTGAGCGTGAGGCGCAGGCGATTAAAGTTGTTGAAACCATGTATAAATCTCCGAAAGGGCCTAAAATTGGCTAATACCAAAACCGTTAAAGATTATATCCGCACCATTCCAGATTTTCCCAAACCGGGGATTATGTTTCGCGATGTAACCACCTTGTTCAGCGACCCACGCGGGTTTCGAATTTGTATTGATCAACTGCTCAGCCCTTATGCAGGCATGCGAATTGACAAAGTTGTCGGCCTTGAGGCGCGCGGGTTTATACTGGGGGGCGCGGTGGCGCATCAGCTTTCAGTGGGGTTTGTGCCGATCCGCAAAAAGGGCAAATTGCCGGGTAAGACCATTGAACAGGCCTATACGCTGGAATACGGCGAAGAGATTATGGAAGTCCATGACGACGCTATTTTAGCAGGTGAGAAAATATTGGTGGTCGATGATCTGCTGGCGACAGGTGGCACTGCTGAGGCAGGTATCAAATTGATTGAACGCATGGGCGGCGAAGTGATTTCTGCCGCTTTTGTGGTCGACCTGCCCGAACTTGGCGGGCGAGCGCGATTGGCGGGTATGGGCATTGACACGCATTGGCTGTGTGAATTTGAAGGAGAATAAATGAAAGCTGTGATCTATGAGGCATTTAATGAAATGCCGAGCATTCAAAATGTCCAATCCCCTGATCCCGCACCGCAAGGCGTGGTGATCAAAGTTGAAGCCACCGGCGTTTGTCGCAGTGATTGGCACGGCTGGGTTGGCCATGATCGCGGTATTGAGCTGCCCCATATTCCGGGGCATGAGCTGGCCGGAACTGTTGAAGCCGTTGGTGTCGATGTCACAAAATGGCGCATTGGTGATCGTGTTACTGTGCCTTTTGTAGGCGGCTGCGGCGCATGTGTTGATTGTGACAGCGGCAATCAGCAAATATGCGACAACCAGTTTCAACCGGGGTTTAATGCTTGGGGGTCTTTTGCTGAATACGTGGCGATCGACTATGCTGACACCAATTTGGTGGCCCTGCCGGAATCTATGGAATTTGCAACCGCTGCCAGCCTTGGCTGTCGGTTCGTGACCTCTTTTCGGGCGGTGGTTGACCAAGGCCATGTCAAGCCTGGCCAATGGGTGGCGGTGCATGGCTGTGGTGGTGTTGGCCTTTCAGCAGTGATGATAGCCCACGCCATGGGGGCGCAGGTCGTCGCGGTGGATATTTCCGACGCAGCTTTGACCTTGGCTAAATCTATGGGCGCGGTTGCGGTTGTGAATGGTAATAGCTCTGCCAATGTTGCCAAGGAAATCCGCGAAATCACGGGTGGTGGCGCGCATATCTCGCTAGACGCCTTGGGCCATCCTGTGACCTGCAATAATTCCATCAGTTGTCTGCGCAAACAAGGCCGGCATGTGCAGGTTGGCTTGATGCTGGGGGAACATCGAAAACCTAGCATTCCCATGGCGCGGGTCATCGCGTTTGAGCTGGAAATTATCGGCACGCATGGCATGCAGGCCCATCGTTACAGCGTAAGCGTTGGTTCGCCCCCACATTTCTTATCGCGCGTTGATATGCGATTCCGTCCTTTCATAGATTTGAAGGGAGTTTCTCTATGGA
>QIGK01000079.1 GCA_003228875.1 Rhodobacterales bacterium | reverse complement strand
TTTTGTTACCATGAACGCCTGACCATCGCCGGTAATTGCCGCATGTGTCTGGTGGAGGTCGTGGGTGGCCCGCCCAAACCCGCTGCCAGTTGTGCTATGCAGGTGCGTGATCTGCGCCCCGGGCCGGAAGGCCAACCGCCGGTGGTAAAAACCAAGTCTCCGATGGTGAAAAAGGCCCGCGAAGGTGTGATGGAATTCCTCCTGCTCAACCACCCGCTGGATTGCCCGATTTGTGATCAGGGCGGCGAGTGTGATTTGCAAGACCAAGCCATGGCATATGGCGTTGATTTCAGCCGATCTCGCGAGGCCAAGCGCGCCTCCGATGATTTGCAACTTGGGCCGCTGGTGGCCACGACCATGACTCGCTGTATTTCCTGCACCCGCTGTGTGCGTTTTACATCCGAGGTCGCGGGTATCATGACCATGGGCCAAACGGGGCGCGGTGAGGATGCGGAGATTACAACCTATCTGGGCGCAACGCTGGACAGCAATCTGCAAGGCAATATCATTGATCTGTGTCCGGTGGGGGCGCTGACCAGCAAACCTTATGCGTTTTCCGCACGGCCATGGGAACTGCGCAAGACCGAAACTATTGATGTGATGGACGCACTTGGGTCCAACATTCGCGTGGATACCAAAGGCCGCGAAGTGATGCGGATATTACCGCGCAATCATGACGGTGTAAATGAAGAATGGATTTCCGACAAAACCCGTTTTGTGTGGGACGGCTTGCGGAGCCAGCGGCTCGACACGCCCTATATTCGCATTAACGGCAAGTTGCAAAAAGCCACATGGGACGAAGCATTCAAGGCCATAGTTGACGCAGTAGATGGCAAAAAGGTTGCCGCGATTGCAGGTGATCTCGTATCGGTTGAATCGATGTATGCGCTTAAATCGCTGATCAGCGGGGCTGGTGGCAATGTGGAATGCCGCGTTGACGGGGCGTATTTGCCGATTGATAACCGTTCGGGTTATGTGGGCACATGTTCGATCGAAGACATTGATACCGCCAAAGCAATTATGCTAATCGGCACCAATCCGCGCCTTGAATCTCCGGTTCTGAACGCGCGCATTCGCAAAGCTTGGGCCGCAGGTGCTAAAATCGGCGTTGTGGGAGAGACGGTTGATCTGACTTACGAATATTTCCACCTCGGCGACGGGCGCGAGGGGCTGATGAATATTGCCGACGGTTCGGGTTCCGACGCAGTTGGCAAAGATACAATTGTGATTATTGGTCAGGCAGCGTTGCAAGGCAAAGACGGCGAAGCGGTTCTGTCGCAAGCCATGCGCTTTGCTGAGATAACCGAAAGTAAATTCATGGTCCTGCATACCGCAGCCGCGCGGGTTGGCGGTATGGATATTGGTTTTGCGACCGAGGGCGGCATGGTCAATGTGCTCGAAGGGGCTGAAGTGGTTTATAACCTCGGCGCGGATGAGCTGGATATCGATGCCGGCCCGTTTGTGATCTATCAAGGCAGCCACGGTGACCGAGGCGCGCACCGCGCTGATGTTATCCTGCCAAGCGCTGCCTATACCGAAGAATCAGGTATTTTTGTTAATACCGAAGGCCGCCCGCAAATGGCCAACCGCGCAAGCTTTGCGCCGGGTGATGCCCGCGAAGGTTGGGCGATCATTCGTGCGCTTTCTGCAGAACTGGGCGCGGCATTGCCTTTTGACAGTCTGGCACAGCTTCGCAGCCAGCTTTTTAAGGAATTCCCGCATCTGGCGGCGCTGGATAGCGTGCCGGAAAATAAATGGGAAAAGGTCAAGCCGAAAAAACTTAAGGCTGGCGCATTTAATTCGGTGATTTCCGACTATTACCAGACCAATCCGATTGCACGGGCCTCTAAAACTATGGCAGAACTCAGCCAGTTGAATGAGGCCAGCAAACCGATGGCAGCGGAGTAGAACATGGACTTTATGATCAATACATTCGGGTTCTATTTTGGTACGTTTCTGGTGATACTGGGGCAGGCATTGCTGGTGGTGGTGCTTATTCTGGTGGCCTTGGCGTTCCTGATGTATGCCGACCGGAAAATCTGGGCGGCAGTGCAGATGCGCAAAGGCCCCAATATGGTTGGTGCTTTTGGCCTGCTGCAAAGCTTTGCTGACTTTATCAAATATATCGTTAAAGAGGTTGTGGTGCCAGCGGGGGCTGACAAAGCCGTGTTTTTCATTGCGCCAATGCTGACTTTTATTCTGGCGGTGGTGGCTTGGGCGGTTATTCCGTTTGCTGATGGCTGGGTGGTTTCGGACCTGAATGTCGGGATTCTGTATATCTTTGCGATTGGTTCGCTGGAGGTTTACGGCGTTATCCTTGGTGGCTGGGCCTCAAATTCCAAATATCCGTTTTTGGGTGCGTTGCGTTCTGCTGGCCAGATGATTTCATACGAGGTCTCGATCGGGTTTATTATTGTTGGCGTGTTGATCTCCACGGGGTCGCTGAATTTCAGTGCAATTGTTAATGCCCAAGACGTTGGTTACGGCGCGCTTGGCTGGTATTGGTTGCCGCATTTCCCGATGGTGATTTTGTTTTTTGTCTCAGCCCTTGCCGAAACCAACCGCCCGCCCTTTGATCTGCCCGAGGCTGAGGCCGAATTGGTTGCCGGTTTTCAGGTCGAATATTCCGCCACACCGTTTTTGCTGTTCATGATTGGCGAACTGATGGCCGTGGTGCTGATGTGCGCATTGATGGCCATTCTATTCTTTGGCGGCTGGCTGTCTCCGGTGGAATTCCTGCCCGATGGTATCTGGTGGATGGTTCTGAAGATGGGCGCGCTGTTCTTTATGTTTGCCATGGTCAAGGCATTGGTGCCGCGCTATCGCTATGACCAATTGATGCGTTTGGGCTGGAAAGTATTTTTGCCGATGTCGCTGGCATGGGTGGTTTTTGTGGCGGCAATGGCGCAAATGGGCGTTCCGGCATATGCACGCTGGGCGATAGGGGGCTGATATGACAGTTACAGTTTCAAAAGTAATCAAACGGTTTTTACTGACCGATTTTATTGGGGCGTTTGGCACGGGGATGAAATATTTTTTCCGCCCCAAGGCCACCATCAACTACCCGCATGAAAAAGGCCCGCTTAGCCCGCGTTTTCGCGGTGAACACGCGCTGCGCCGTTACCCGAACGGCGAAGAACGCTGCATAGCCTGCAAACTGTGCGAGGCGATCTGCCCTGCGCAGGCCATCACCATTGACGCAGAACCCCGCGAGGACGGGTCGCGGCGCACCACGCGCTATGACATCGACATGACCAAATGTATTTTTTGCGGGTTTTGTCAGGAAGCCTGCCCGGTGGATGCCATCGTGGAAGGCCCGAACTTTGAATACGCCACCGAGACTCGCGAAGAATTGTTTTACGACAAAGACAAATTGCTGGCCAATGGCGACCGCTGGGAGGCTGAAATTGCCCGCAACATCGAACTTGATGCGCCTTACCGCTAAGAAAAGGATTGTATAATGGTCATAGCGACCCTCGCTTTTTACTTGTTTGCCGGTGTTGCACTGGCGGCGGCCCTGATGGTTACGCTGTCGCGCAATCCTGTGCATGCTGTCTTGTGGCTGATCCTGACGTTCTTTTCTGCGGCGGGGCTGTTTGTGCTGATGGGTGCGGAATTTATCGCCATGTTGCTGGTGATTGTTTATGTGGGCGCAGTGATGGTGCTGTTCTTGTTTGTGGTGATGATGATGGATGTGGATTTTGCCGCCCTTAAATCCGGCATGTCAAAATATGCCCGTATCGGCACCTTGCTGGGCTTGATCCTGATGGTCGAATTGCTGCTGGTTGTTGGCGCTTGGTCGACCGCCGGTCTGGCACCCGAAATGCGCGCCGCTGTGGCACCTACGCCCGATGATGTTGAAAACACCGTGGCGCTGGGGCAACTGATTTATACCCGATATGTGTATCTGTTTCAGGCCTCGGGGCTGATATTGCTGGTGGCAATGATTGGCGCAATTGTGCTGACCATGCGCCACCGCCCCGACATCAAACGCCAAAACATCGTTGAACAAATTTACCGCGACGCAGACAAAGCCGTTGAACTGGTCGACGTCAAACCGGGGCAGGGCATATGACTGTATCACTTGAACACTATCTAACCGTTGCTGCGATCCTGTTTGTGATCGGCATATTCGGAATATTCTTGAATCGCAAAAATATCATTGTCATTCTGATGTCGATTGAATTGATGTTGCTGGCGGTGAATATCAACTTTGTGGCATTCTCGGCCTATCTGGGCGATTTGGTCGGGCAGATATTTACATTGTTTGTGCTGACGGTTGCAGCGGCCGAGGCCGCGATTGGCCTTGCCATTCTTGTTGTGTTTTTCCGAAACCGTGGCACGATTGACGTTGAAGACGTTAACGTGATGAAGGGGTAAATCATGCCGGTAATTATCCTTTTTGCGCCGCTGGTCGGCGCGCTTGTTGCCGGTTTTGGCTGGCGTCTGATTGGCGAGCAGAACGCAAAATTCTTTTCCACAGGCATGTTGTTTTTAGCGGCATTCCTGTCATGGATTGTGTTTTTCCGCCAATACGATGTGGCGGAAACCATCACCATCATGCGCTGGCTGGAAAGCGGATCTCTGTCAGTTGACTGGGCTATTCGCATGGATCGGTTGACGCAAATCATGCTGGTGGTTGTGACAACCGTGTCCGCGCTCGTGCATCTATATTCCATTGGCTATATGAAAGATGATCCGCAATGGCGGACAGGCGAAAGCTATGAGCCGCGCTTTTTTGCCTATCTATCGTTTTTCACTTTTTCGATGCTGATGCTGGTGACGTCGGACAACCTGCTGCAAATGTTTTTTGGCTGGGAAGGTGTGGGCGTTGCCTCGTATCTGTTGATCGGGTTTTATTATCGTAAACCATCGGCAAATGCTGCCGCGATGAAAGCGTTTATCGTTAACCGAGTTGGCGATTTTGGCTTTGCTTTGGGCATATTTGGCCTGTTCCTGATGACTGACAGTATCAATTTTGACGATGTTTTTGCTGCTGGACCTGAACTAGCGCAGGCTAAAATGGAATTTCTGGGCATGACCATGAATGCCGCGGGCATTCTGACCTTACTGCTATTCATTGGCGCGATGGGTAAGTCTGCGCAATTGTTTTTACACACATGGCTGCCCGACGCCATGGAAGGCCCAACGCCGGTATCGGCGCTTATTCACGCGGCAACGATGGTTACGGCGGGTGTTTTCCTTGTGGCGCGCATGTCTCCGATATTTGAGTTCGCCCCGGGAACGCTGGCTTTTGTGACTTACGTTGGCGCGTCAACTGCGTTTGTGGCGGCCACGATTGCGCTGGTGCAAAACGATATTAAACGGGTGATTGCCTATTCAACCATGTCGCAGCTTGGCTATATGTTTGCCGCTGCCGGTGTAGGTGCCTATCAGGTGGCGATATTCCATCTATTTACCCATGCGTTTTTTAAGGCGATGTTGTTTCTTGGGGCCGGTTCGGTAATCACCGCCATGCACCACGAACAGGATATGCGCAACTATGGCGGTTTGCGCCATAAAATCCCCAAAACATTTTGGGCGATGATGATCGGCACGCTGGCCATTACCGGCGTTGGTATTCCGCTAACCACCATTGGTTTTGCCGGTTTCCTATCAAAAGACGCAATCATAGAAACCACCTTTGCGGCGGGCACTGCGGCGGGCAGTTATGCGTTTTTTATGCTGGTTATTTCCGCGGCGATGACCTCGTTCTATAGCTGGCGCTTGATGTTTATGACGTTTTATGGCGCGCCAAAAGGCGATAAGCATACCCATGAGCATGCCCATGAAAGCCCGCTTGTGATGCTTATTCCTTTGCTGGTTCTGGCGGTTGGAGCCACGTTTGCCGGTATGCTTTGGTATCCGGGGTTCTTTGGCGACGATGTTGAGACATGGTTTGCGGAGGCGGTTTTTGTTAACCCTGAAACCAACACCGTGATTTATGATGCCCATTATGTGGCTAACTGGGTTAAAGTATCGCCGTTTGTGGCCATGCTGGGCGGTTTGCTTGCGGCTTATTATTGCTATATCCGCAACCCAAACGCCCCCAAAGCCTTGGCAAAACGCAATCCGGGCCTGTATCAATTCCTGCTTAACAAATGGTATTTTGATGAGCTATACGACCTGATTTTTGTAAACCCCGCCAAACGGTTTGGCACATTCCTTTGGAAAAAGGTTGACGGCGTTGTCATTGACGGTGCGCTAAACGGCTTGGCGATGGGGATTATTCCGTGGCTGACGCGCCTCGCGAACCGTTGGCAATCTGGCTATGTGTTCACCTATGCATTTGCGATGATCATCGGGGTTGGCGCAATTCTTACATGGTTTGTGTTTACGCGAGGGGCGCAATAAATGGATAACCTTCTTTCCCTTGTCACATTCCTGCCAATGATCGGCGCTGCCGTGTTGCTTGTGTTTTTACGCGGCAATGATGCTGTTGCAGTGCTAAATGCCAAGCGCGTGGCGCTTGCGGTTACGGTTGTGACATTCCTTGCCTCGCTTACCATTTTGTTTCAATTTGACCCAGAAAATACCGATTTTCAAATGGTTGAGGAAGCCAACTGGATTGGTGGCCTGACCTATAAAATGGGCGTTGACGGTATTTCGATCCTGTTTGTGATGCTGACAACTTTGTTGATGCCAATCGTGATTGGCGCCAGTTGGAAGGTCGAACATCGTGTCAAAGAATACATGATTGCCTTTCTGGTGCTGGAAACCCTGATGATCGGGGTTTTCGTGTCGCTTGACCTGTTCCTGTTCTATGTGTTTTTTGAGGCAGGCCTGATTCCGATGTTCCTGATTATCGGCATTTGGGGCGGCAAGGAGCGGGTTTATGCCTCGTTCAAGTTTTTCCTATATACGCTGTTTGGTTCTGTCCTGATGTTGGTAGCGATGATCGCGATGTGGTTGGAGGCGGGCACAACGGATATTCCAACCTTGCTGACCCATCAGTTCAATTCGGGCACGATATCTGTGCTGGGCTGGCAGATTGTCGGCGGGGCGCAAACCCTGATGTGGTTGGCGTTTTTCGCAAGCTTTGCCGTAAAAATGCCGATGTGGCCAGTGCATACTTGGCTGCCCGATGCCCATGTTCAGGCCCCGACCGCTGGGTCGATGGTGCTGGCGGCGATATTGCTGAAAATGGGCGGTTACGGTTTTTTGCGCTTTAGCTTGCCAATGTTTCCGGTGGCCAGTTTCATCATGCAGGATTTTGTGTTTTTCCTGTCGGTGGCGGCGATTATTCTAACTTCGCTTATGGCCTTGATGCAGACCGATATGAAAAAGCTGATCGCGTATTCTTCGGTCGCGCATATGGGCTTTGTGACCATGGGGATATTCACGTTTAACAAACAAGGCCTTGACGGTTCGATCTTTCAGATGATCAGCCACGGCTTTATTTCCGGCGCATTGTTTCTGGCCGTGGGCACGATTTATGAGCGCATGCACACAAGGGAAATTGACGCTTATGGCGGGCTTGTGGTGCGAATGCCGGTCTATGCGATGGTGTTTATGTTGTTCACAATGGGCAATGTCGGGCTTCCGGGCACGTCTGGCTTTATCGGTGAGTTTTTGACCATCGCTGGTGCTTTTCAGGCCAATACATGGGTCGCGGCGGGGGCTACATTCGGGGTGATCCTGTCGGCGGGTTATGCGCTGTGGCTGTATCGTCGGGTGGTTTTCGGGGATATGATCAAAGGCAGTCTGAAAGCAATTAAAGATCTGGACCCACGCGAAAAATGGCTGTTTACGCCGCTGGTAGTGGCGACCATTTTGCTGGGGGTCGCGCCCGGGCTGGTGCTGGATATTATCGGGCCGTCAGTGGACGTTCTGGTTGAAAATTTCAATATGGCAACGGCGCATCTGATGGATGCCGCGTCAGTTGCAACTGGGCATTAGGGTGATTTGAGCATGTTAAGCAACGACATAAATGTTATCCTGCCAGAGCTGATCTTGGTTGGTTTTGCCATGGCCGCGCTGATGTTTGGCGTGTTTAACAAGACCGAGAAAGGCGAAACCGTTCTTTGGGCCACCGCGCTGGTTTTTGTTGGGCTTGGCTTCTGGATCGGCTTTGCCGGAGCGGATACGAATACAGCCTTTGACGGCATGTTTGTGGATGACCCGTTTGCGCGTTTTGCCAAGGTTCTGATGCTTTGGTCTGGCGCTGCGATGCTGGTTTTAGCGCGGAATTATCTGACCAACAAAAACCTGTTGAAATTCGAATTTCCGGTGCTGATTGCCTTGGCGATGGTTGGCATGATGATGATGGTTTCTGCGGGCAACTTGATGTCATTATATATGGGGTTGGAACTGCAATCGCTGGCGCTGTATGTGATTGCCTCGTTTAACCGCGACTCGCTTAAATCATCCGAGGCCGGTTTGAAATATTTTGTTCTGGGCGCGCTTTCGTCGGGCCTGTTGCTGTATGGCATGTCGCTGGTATATGGCTATACCGGCGCTACCGAATTTACGTCAATCACCGCTGTAATTTCAGCCGAAGGTATGTCGCTGGGCGTGTTGTTCGGGCTTGTGTTCATGTCAACCGGCCTTGCGTTTAAGGTTTCTGCCGCGCCGTTCCATATGTGGACGCCGGATGTTTATGAGGGCTCACCAACCCCCGTCACCATGTTTTTTGCCACCGCGCCCAAAGTCGCGGCCATGGCGATGTTTGCGCGGGTGCTGTTCGATGCCTTTGGCAATGCGATTGCCGACTGGCAGCAGATCATTGCTTTTCTTGCGC
>QIGK01000080.1 GCA_003228875.1 Rhodobacterales bacterium | reverse complement strand
GTGATTTTGGCTTTGATGCGGCGATCTATATGGCAGCGGGTCGTGCGAATTATGCCAGCTGGGGTAATGGCATCCATTCCGGCATCGTGGCGCATTATATTCTGGCCTATGGCACTGAGGATCAAAAACAACGCTGGCTGCCCAAAATGGCCACCGGAGAGTTGGTTGCAGCGCTGGCCATGACCGAACCTTCCGGCGGGTCAGACATGCAAAACATTAAAACCCGGGCGATTAAGCAAGGCAATGTTTACAAGATGAACGGGACCAAAACTTTTATCACCAACGGGCAGGTGGCTGACCTGATTCTGGTTGCCTGCAAAACCGACCCCTCGGAAAAATCCAAAGGCGTGTCGCTGGTGATGGTCGAAACTGCGGATGCGGAGGGCAACGGGTTTACCCGTGGCCGCAATCTCGACAAAATTGGCCTCAAGATGGGCCGCAATCTCGACAAAATTGGCCTCAAGATGGCCGATACTTCCGAATTATTCTTTGAAGACCTCGAAATCCGCCCCGATAACCTGCTGGGTTCCGAGGAAGGCCAGGGGTTTTTCCAAATGATGGACCAACTACCGCAAGAACGGCTGATCATCGGCTGCGGCGCGGTTGGTGCCATGGAAGCCGCAGTGACCCAAACCATAGACTATTGCAAAACCCGAGAGGCCTTCGGCGGCCCCCTCACCCAGTTCCAAAACACCCGTTTCAAGCTGGCTGAGTGCAAAACCAACACCGTTGTCGCACGCTGCTTTCTGGATAGTTGCATTGCGGCCCTGCTGGCCGGAAAACTGGACGTCGAAACCGCCGCAATGAACAAATACTGGCTGACAGACCTGCAAGGCGTGGTGCTTGATGAATGCCTGCAATTATTCGGCGGCTATGGCTATATGATGGAATACCCGATTGCCGAAATGTGGACAGATGCCCGCGTGCAGCGCATTTATGGTGGCACCAACGAGATTATGAAAAACCTGATCGCGAGGAGCCTATGATGGTTGCGATGGCTAAAAAGTCCGGATGCCTCCGGCGGGAGTATTTGGAAAAAGAAGAAGGCTGGTCCAGCACCCCTGTCCAAGCAGCAGCGCCACAGGACAAGAGCGCCTTCTCCTTTTACGGTCATCGGCTCTCCAGCCTGTACCGTGCGCTAAGACTAACGCGGGCATGGTTAACAAGAACTTACTTGCCTTCTTCTTTTCCTAAATACTCAAATTCCGAAGCTTTCACACGGAGCCGACATGACCATTGAACTCTATTCTTTCGCCCAATCCGGTAACGCCTACAAAGTTGCCAATTATCTGAATGTCGCGGGCATTCCGTGGACCGAGCATTTTGTTGACTTTTTCAATGGCGGGGCGCGAACACCCGAATATCGCAGCATCAACCCGATGGGCGAAGTGCCTGCGATGGTGGACGGAGACGTAACGCTTTCCCAATCCGGGGCGATGCTGGAATATTTAATTGACAAACATGGCCATTTCGCAACGGCGGATGCCGACAAATATGAAGTGTTGCGTTGGGTATTGTGGGACAACCACAAATTTTCAAGTTTTGTTGGTCCGTGTCGTTTTATGATGAATTTCCTACCCGAAGAAAAACGCAGCGCTGACGTTATTGGCTACCTTTCCAGTCGGGTCAAAATGTCGTTGGATATTTTAAATACCCATCTGGAGGGTCGTAAATGGATTGTTGGGGAAACAGCCACTTCCGCCGATTTTTCTTGTTGCAGCTATCTGTTTTATGACGAACCTTTTGGCATGGACCGCAGCAAATACCCGCATATTGAGGCTTGGCTGGAAAACATCCGCCAAATGCCAAACTGGAAACACCCCTATGATTTAATGCAGGGCCACCCTCTTTAGGAGAATATTATGAACGATGCCTATATTTATGACGCCGTGCGTTCACCCCGTGGCAAAGGCCGCAAGGATGGCGCGTTAAACGAGGTCACCTCGGTGCGCCTGTCCGCCGATGTGCTGAACGCGCTGGCGGAGCGTAACAATCTGGATACCGAAGCCGTTGAAGACGTGATCTGGGGCAACGTTACCCAAGTCATGGAGCAAGGCGGCTGTTTGGCGCGTTCTGCAGTGCTGCTGTCGGATTACGCTGAAAGCGTTCCGGGCCTGTCGATCAACCGGTTTTGCGCCAGCGGTATGGAGGCCACCAACATTGGTGCCAATCAAATTCGGGGTGGTGCTGGGCAGGCTTATGTGACCGGCGGCGTTGAAATGATGGGCCGCGTGCCAATGGGGTCAGACGGAGCCGCCATTGCGGTTGACCCGGAACTGGCCATGAAAACCTATTTTGTGCCGCAGGGAATTTCGGCTGATATTATCGCCACTGAATACGGATTTTCACGTGACGATGTTGACACTTATGCGGTGGAATCGCAAGTGCGCACTGCGGCGGCCATCAAGGAGGGTCGCTTTGATAAATCGCTGATCACCATCAAAGACCGTAACGGATTAACCATACTGGATCATGACGAATACCCGCGCCCGGGCACCGATATGCAATCCCTTGGCGGGCTAAAAGCCGCGTTTAAAGACATGGGCGAAAACATGCCCGGGTTTGATGCGGTGGCGATGCTGAAATACCCGCATCTGGAACACATCAACCATGTGCATCACGCCGGTAATTCCTCGGGCATTGTTGATGGTGCTGCGGCCATTCTGGTTGGCTCCAAGGATTTTGGTGAAAAATACGGGTTAAAACCGCGCGCGCGCATCCGTGCTACCGCTAAAATAGGCACCGATCCGACCATCAATCTGACGGGCCCCGTTCCGGTAACCGAAAAAATCCTTGCCGAAAGTGGCATGAATATTAACGATATTGACCTGTTCGAGGTGAACGAGGCTTTCGCCGCAGTGGTTCTTCGCTTTATGCAGGCGTTCAACGTCGACCATTCCAAGGTCAACGTAAACGGCGGCGCCATCAGCCTTGGCCATCCGCTGGGGGCCACAGGCGCGATGATCATCGGCACCGCCTTGGACGAGCTGGAACGCACCGGCAAAGGCACCGCATTGGCCACCCTTTGCGTGGCGTCCGGCATGGGTGCGGCAACTATTATCGAGAGGGTATAATGACATTCATTCCTAAAGATAGCCAGCCAGTCCACGAAGGGGACACTAATTATCCCGCACCTTTTGACCAAAAAACCGACCTTTACGAGGCGGTGGAATTGGGCGATGCAGCTGGACTTACGCAGTTTGGTGTCGGGGTGGAAACTCTGCTGCCCGGCGGCATGTCGTCTCAACGCCACTGGCATGAAAACGAGGACGAGTTTCTCTATATGCTCAGCGGTGAGGTCGTGCTGGTGGAAAACGATGGCGAGTACATTATGCAGGCAGGCGATGCAGCGGGATGGCAGGCGGGCGTGCCCAACGGCCATCACCTGATCAACCGCAGCACCACACCGGCAACCTATCTGATCATGGGCACCCGTGCCAAAGATGATGTCGGTCATTACCCTGATATTGACCTCAAATACACGCGTAAAGATGGTGTGCGCAGCTTTACGCATAAAGATGGCACTCCCTACACGCGTTCTGACAATGGAGATAAGAGATGACCCAACAATTTTTCTATGATGTCGATGCTGACGGCGTGGCCACCATCACATGGAACCAGCCCGAAACCAGCCTGAACCTGATGACGCAAGAAGGCTTTAAACAGCTCGACGGCTTTGTTGACGATGCACTGGCGGATGATGCCGTTAAAGGCGTGATCATCACCTCAGCGAAAAAAGATTTTGCTGGCGGCATGGACCTGAAAGTGCTGGCCAAAATGCGCGAGGACGCGGGCGATGATCCGGCGAAAGGCGTGTTTGACGGGGTGATGGCGATCCATCAAATTCTGCGCAAAATTGAGCGCGCGGGCATGGACCCAAAAACCAACAAAGGCGGTAAGCCTATCGCTTGGGCCTCACCCGGGACATCTGCGGGTATTGGCACTGAAATCGCGCTGGCCTGCCATCGTCGCATTGTGGCGGATAACCCAAAAGCCAAGATTGGCTTGCCCGAGATTCTAGTGGGTATTTTTCCCGGCTCGGGAGGCACCACCCGTTTGGTGCGGATGATGGGGCCAATGATGGCCGCGCCGCTTTTGCTGGAGGGCAAAATGCTGCCACCTGCCAAATCAAAGGCCGCAGGTGTGATTGATGAAGTTGTTCCGGCTGATCAATTGCTGACCCGCGCCAAAGAATGGGTGCTGGGGGCAAATGACAAAGACATCCTGAAACCATGGGATGCCAAAGGCTATAAAATGCCCGGAGGTGCGCCCTATCACCCTGCTGGGTTCATGACCTTTGTTGGTGCCAACGCCATGGTGCATGGCCGGACCCAAGGGGTTTATCCGGCCGCCAAAGCCATGCTCTCAGCGATTTATGAAGGCGCGTTAACTGATTTTGACACTGCCATTCGGATTGAAGCGCGCTGGTTTACCTCCGTGATGCTTAACCCGTCATCAGCAGCCATGATCCGGTCGCTTTTTGTCAACAAAGGCGCGCTTGAAAAAGGCGCGGTGCGGCCCGATGTGGCCGACCAGAGCGTTAAGAAAGTCGGCATTATGGGGGCTGGCATGATGGGGGCCGGCATTGCCATTGTTTCGGCCATGGCCGGGATCGAGGTTGTGTTGATCGATCAGACACAAGACGCCGCCAACAAAGGCCGTGATTATGTTGAAAATTATCTAGACAAAGGCATCAAGCGCCGCAAAACCACGCCCGAGAAAAAAGAAGCCGTGATGGGACTGATCACCGCAACCACCGATTACGACGCGCTGAAAGGTGCCGACCTGATTGTCGAGGCGGTTTTTGAAGATGTTGGCGTCAAGGCCGAGGTCACCAAAAACGTGCTAAAGGTCGTGGGTGCCGATTGCATTTTTGCCACCAACACCTCCACCCTGCCAATCACAGAACTGGCCAAAGCCAGCGACAAGCCGGAGCAGTTTATTGGCATCCATTTTTTCAGCCCCGTGGAACGCATGGCCTTGGTAGAAATCATCAAAGGCAAACAAACCGGCGACCTCGCCGTGGCCAAAGCGCTGGATTTTGTGCGCCAAATCCGCAAAACCCCGATTGTGGTCAATGACGCGCGGTTCTTTTATGCCAATCGCTGCATCATCCCTTATATCAACGAGGGCCTGCGCATGGTGCGCGAAGGTGTTATTCCAGCCACTATTGAGAATGCCGCCAAACAGCTTGGCTTTCCGCTTGGGCCTTTGCAATTAAACGATGAAACCTCGATTGATCTGGGCGTCAAAATCGCCAAAGCCACCAAGCTGGCCATGGGCGATGCTTATGACGATAGCGCCGATGAAGTATTGTTCAAACTGTTTGACGAGGGCCGATTGGGGCGCAAATCAAATTCCGGTTTTTATGAGTATGACGAAAAAGGCAAACGCACCGGATTATGGGCTGGCTTAGCCGAAAACTGGCCAGTGACCGCACAACAACCCGAATTTATCGATGTGCAACACCGCTTGGCAATGGTGCAAACTCTCGAGGCGGTGCGCGCCTATGAGCAAGGCGTGCTGGAAGACATCCGCGAGGGTGACGTGGGCGCCATTCTTGGCTGGGGCTATATGCCATGGTCCGGCGGGCCGTTTAGCTGGCTGGATATTTTGGGGTCTGAAAAGGCTGTGGAAATATGTGATGATCTGACCCAGCGGTTTGGCGCGCGCTTTACCACGCCAGACATTTTGCGCGATATGGCTGCAAAAGGTCAGGGATTTTATGAACAGGCCGCAAAAACCCGCGCTGCCTGAAAATTGCTGCCCCGTGAAGGCGGGGCAACAAAACCCTTTTAATATTTCCGGAAATCGTCAACACTTGGCACAAAAAAACGGGAGTATAAAATGCAAGCATCCATGCAGGAATTTCCGCTTCGGGTTAGCGAAATCATTGACCACGCCGCGCTGCTGCACCCTGATCGCCCAGTTTTTGGCCGCAGTATCGAGGGGCCGATACTCGAAACCAACTGGCGCGATATTCACACCGATGCCAAAAAATTTGCCGCCGCGCTGATTAGCCTAGGCTTGAAAAAAGGTGATGTGGTCGGGGTGATGGCGTGGAATACGCCCCGGCATCTTTCGGTCTGGTATGGCATTCCGGGGGCGGGCGGCATTAACCATACCCTTAATCCGCGCCTGTTTGCTGACCAACTGGTTTATATCATCAATCACGCCCAAGACCGGTTTTTGATGGTTGATTTTGATCTGCTGCCGATCATTGAAAACATCATTGACCAGCTGCCACTGGTCGAAAAAATCATTGTCATGACCGACCGTGAACACATGCCAGACAGCAATATCCCTGATCTGTTATGTTACGAGGAACTGATCACCCCCCAACCGGAAGGTTTTGACTGGGTTCAAGGCGATGAAACCGAGGCTTGCGGCATTTGTTACACCTCCGGCACCACGGGGGATCCAAAAGGCGTGGTTTATACCCACCGTTCCAACGTGTTACATGCCATGGCCAATTGCGCGGCTGATAGCGCGTCCTCAAACGACCGGATTATGCCGGTGGTGCCGCTGTTTCATGCCAATGGCTGGTCTATTGCCTATAGTGCGCCAATGGTGGGCGCATCCATGGTGATGCCGGGGCGCGATATGACCCCCAAAGGCCTGTTTGAAATGCTGGAACTTGGCGTGACATTAACCGCAGCAGTGCCCACCATCTGGATGCAGCTTTTGCAATATCTTGAAGAAAATAACCTGCAACTGCCCAACCTTGAAAAAGTGATCATCGGCGGGGCATCCTGCCCGCGCTCAGTGGTAGAAACCTTTCAAAACAAATACGACGTGCAGGTTTTGCATGCTTGGGGCATGACAGAGATGTCTCCGCTCGGCACGATTTGTTCGTTTAAGCCCGAGATCATGGAAATGGATGCCAAAAACCGGCTGGATATTCAGGAAACCGTTGGCCATGCACCGTTTTCCGTTAGCCTGAAAATCAGCGATGATGCGGGCACGGAATTGCCATGGGATGGCAAAACCCAAGGCAGATTATGGACCAAAGGTGCTGCCGTGGTAAAACGCTATCTGAAACAGGATAACGATGCGGTCGATGCCAATGGCTGGTTTGATACCGGCGATATGGCCAGCATTACCCCCCAAGGATATGTCAGAATTACCGACCGTTCTAAAGACGTTATCAAATCGGGCGGAGAATGGATTTCATCCATCGCGCTGGAAAACTGCGCGGTTGGCCACCCCTTGGTGGCTGAGGCCGCTGCAATTGGCGTGCCGCACCCAAAATGGGATGAACGGCCCATATTGGTGATCATTGCCGCTGGTGACACCTTGCCGGACAAATCCGAAATCATGGCATTGATGGCGCAAAGCTTCGCCAAATGGCAATTGCCCGATGATATTATTTTTATGGATGAAATCCCCCATACCGCGACTGGCAAAATCTCAAAACTTCTGTTACGCAAAAAGCTGGCAGATCAAGGGTATGAACTGCCCCTGTAACCCGTTGAAAGAATTTTGACATGACCGCGCTTGACAAATTTATCCGGCTGGAAGCCGTCGGCCAGTGGCGCGAAAACCATGATGCCCAATCGGTTGAGGTGATCGTGTCCTTTGGGGATTCGACCCTGCAACTAACCAGCCTGCAAGACAACCCGATAACCCATTGGGCTTTGCTGGCCACGCAAAGAATTGGCACAAAAGGCAGCGCCGTTACCTATGCTACGGACACGGAATCAGGTGAGGTTCTGGTCATTGACGACACTGAAATGAACCGTGCCATCACTGCGGTAACTCAGGAAATTACCGGAAAAAAG
This sequence comes from Rhodobacterales bacterium, assembly GCA_003228875.1. GTDB lineage: Bacteria > Pseudomonadota > Alphaproteobacteria > Rhodobacterales > Rhodobacteraceae > UBA3077. The sequence continues at coordinate 7,798 of QIGK01000080.1, read as the reverse complement.
CCTGCAAAACGGCGTTTGTCGGGTTTGATCTGGCTGGCAGGTTTTCTGGCCATAATTGCCCTGCTTAGCCAGTCTGGCCCGTTAATTTATGGCTGGACTGCAAAACTGACGTCACCGGCACGGCTGACTATTTTTACCGAAAAAATGGAAAGTCAAATTCTGGACAATACCGTTTTGTTATGCCGTGAGAACCGTGCTCAAACCGCATTGACTAGTTTTTCAACCAGCCTGCAACTGGACAACACCGTTGAACTAAGGGTGTTTCAGCAGAGCGGCACAAATATGTTGGCCCTTCCTAATGGGCGAATTTATTTGTCCAGCCAGCCACTGACCAACCAAAATGTTGAAACATTTACAGCAACGGTTGTTGTTGCAGTAATGATGCAGCGGCGAAATGCGGCGCTTTTGCATGTTTTGGCTCAAAACGGAGTGATAGGCAGCATCCGACATTTGTTTGGTAAAGATATTCAACTTTCCCAGCCGATGACTTTTCCGGCGCCAATCGCGGAGGATTTTGTAGCCGCACGAGACCATTTGGTGGCGCTAGGCTTCCAGACCAAAGCGTTGCAACAATTAGCCGCTAGTTACGGTTTCGGTTTGCCAATTGAAGAGACTATCCAGACAAATACCTCAACGTCACAAATGTTTGCAGCAATCCGGCAATATTGCGGGTTATAGCCTGCGCCTAAACATCCATCAAAATATGATCGGCGGCCTTTTCGCCAACCATAATTGACGGCGCATTCAGATTGCCATTGGTGATACGCGGGAAAATTGAGCTGTCCGCCAATCGCAGCCCGTCAACTCCAATCACCCGACAAGCTGGGTCAACCACTGCCATTGGGTCATCAGGCTGGCCCATGCGCGCTGTGCCACAAGGATGAAAGGCGCTTTCGGCGTGTTGACGAATAAACCCGTCCAACTCTGAATCTGTTTGCAGATATTTACCGGGCTGAATTTCCGTACCGGAAAAATCCGCAAAAGCATTCTGGCCAAAAATCTGACGGGCCAGACGGATGCAATGGCGAAACTCGGCCCAGTCATCAGCATGGCTCATGTAATTAAACCGGATTTCAGGTGCCACATTCGGATCGGAACTGGCCAGCGTTACCGCACCGCGAGATTTTGACCGCATCGGCCCGACATGGGCCTGATACCCGTGGCCCTCAGCAGTAATTTTACCATCATATCGCACCGCAATCGGGATGAAATGAAACTGGATATCAGGGTAATCCACCGCCTTGCTGGAACGCAAAAACGCCGCGCTTTCAAACTGGTTGGATGTCCCAAGCCCGGTTTTGCGAAACAGCCATTCTGCGCCAATTCGTGCCTTTGAAATCAGGTTCCAATACCTATATAATGTAATCGGCTTTAGGCTGGCCTGCTGGATATACAATTCCAGATGGTCTTGCAGGTTTTGGCCAACCCCGGCGCGGTCAGCCAGCACCGGAATGCCATGTTCCATCAAATGTTGCGCAGGACCGATGCCGGATAACATCAGAATTTTTGGAGAATTGATCGAAGATGCCGAAAGGACCACCTCGTGACGGGCATGAACGGTTTCAATCCGGCTTTTTCTTTCAATTTCAACCCCGATAGCGCGGCCATCTTTGAACACTATTTTTCGGGCAAAACATCGCAATATTTTGCAGTTTTTGCGTTTCAATGCGGGCCTGATATAAGCATTGGCCGTTGACCAACGTCGGCCTTTCCAGACCGTCTGCTCCATAGGGCCAAAGCCCTCTTGGTGCGCGCCGTTATAATCTTCAGTGGCTGGAAATCCCATTTCTGCGCCAGCGGCAACAAATGCTGTGCGCAGCGGATTATCCCGAGGGCCGCGGGTTATGTGAATGGGGCCATTTACGCCCCGCCACAATGATTTGCCGCCGTGCCATGTCTCCATACGTTTGAAATAAGGCAAGACTGAGGCATAGTCCCAACCAGTGGCACCGGATTGGGCCCAATAATCAAAATCCCTGGCATTGCCACGTACAAATACCATGCCATTTATGCTACTTGACCCGCCTACAACTTTGCCGCGAGGTGTCACCAAACGCCGTCCTGCCAAATGCGGTTCTCGTTCGGTTTTAAAGCCCCAGTCATAGCGCTGCATGTTCATCGGATAAGACAGTGCCGCTGGCATCTGGATAAATGGCCCAAAATCAGAACCGCCAAATTCCAGCACCAGCACTGAATATTTGCCGCTTTCGCTTAAACGATATGCCAGCGCCGCCCCGGCAGAGCCTGATCCAATGATGACAAAATCTGCCTGCAAGAAATGCTCCCGATGGTTAAATGAAAACCCTAGGCAAAAGGGTCTTCTGTATCAAGCACGACTGATCAGATATAACCCAGATAAAACCGCCTGATGGCGCGATAAAAACGGCAGTCCAGACAACGTTATCCTACTGAGAATTTGCAAAAGGGATCGTTTACAACAAAGTGGGTCATTTACCAATCGCACGGGTTATTATTTGTCAAAACCGCGCCCCAATGCACGCCATCCCAGAATGCCCAGAACAACTGCCCCAAATGTAGTCACCAAAAAAGGGGTAATCAGGGCGGCATCGCGGGAAACAAAATCACTTGCAAAGCGAACGGTTAGCCCAGATAGCACCAAGCCAATAGGCATCATTCCCCATGCCATAAGCCGGTACAGGCTGTTGACGCGCCCCAAAAGTTTGTCGGGGATCGTGCGCTGTCGATAGGAAACAGAAACAGTATTCCACACAATGCCCGTAAACTCAAAAACCGCTAGAATTAACCCCAGCGCAACCGGTCCCGGCGCAAGAGCAATCGCCAAAAATGCTGGCGCGGAAGACATCAGCATCCATTGTGCAGTCTTGGCCGCGCCTAAACGCCGGATGATCCTGTCTCCTAGCCAACCACCCAGAATGCCGCCCAAGGCTCCGCCAGCCAAAATTAACCCATAAGCCCGCACATCCAGCCCCAGATTTTCCTGCACATGCAGCACCAAAGCAATCATAACCATTGAAAAAAACAGATTCCAAAAACCTGTAATCCACGCCAAATTCCGCAGCAAGGGCTGCTTGTTTTAAAAAGCTGTATCCTTCCATAAATTCGCGTCGCCAATCACGGTTTTGCGAAGTCTCGGGTTGGAATTTTCCTGACATCTTTACCACCAGAATAATTGCTGCCAGATAAGCCAAAGTGTTGAAAATAAACGGCGAAGGCAATGAAAATGCGATTAGGAAAGCGCCCAGAGCGGGGCCTATCAATGCGTTACCAACCAGCTCAACACTCCACAATCGCCCGTTGGCTGTCTCAAGTTCTTTGCGCGGCACAATCGCTGGCAGCATGGTTTGTGCGGCATTGTCCCGAAAGACTTCGGCAATGCCGACAAGTGTGGCCACACATAAGATAAGCCAATACAATATTGGGTTTGATATGCCGTCATTTGGCGGATCAGCTAAGGGCAACGCCAGCCAAATGCTGACTGCCGCCGCAAAAAATGCGGTCGCACGCACTGCATCCATGCGCAGGATAAGCAATCTGCGGTCAATTCGGTCGGTTATGATTCCCGCAGGAATTGCAAAAAAGAACCACGGTAAACGCAGCGCCACAGGCACCAATGAAATGAGCAATGGATCACGAGTCAAAAGCGTCGCAAGCCAAGCCCATGCCACCGTTGCGATACCATCGGCGAGATTGGTCAATCCGCTTGCAAGAACAAAGCGTCTAAATATATTTTTTGGCAAAGAATCGGGCCTCAATTTATAAAAATTTGGACCAAGCGATGATTGTGTCTCAAGTTAGGTTTAGGTCAAGCACATTTTTTGCCCCTACGACAAATGCTCCGGTATATGAAAATATGGCGCGGTTGACGGGACTCGAACCCGCGGCCTCCGGCGTGACAGGCCGGCACTCTAACCAACTGAGCTACAACCGCGCAGTTACACGGGCGTTTTAGGATGCGTTGACAGGGGCGTCAAGCAGTTCTCACGTTGTGTTCAAAAAAACTTCTTGAAGCTCTAGTCACATGAGGTTTCATACTCATGCGAATCAATTAGAAAATCACAGGAGCGTTAGATGGCTGAGCAATTAACCCTGAATGTAGAAGGCATGGATTGCCCGAGCTGCACCAGTAAAATCGAGGGCGCGGTTTGTGCCTTGCCGGGGGTTGGCAAAGTGTCGCTCAACTATACCAATCAAAAGCTGAAGCTGGAAATTGGTAAGGGTGGCACGGCTGCCAGCGTTAAACAAGTGATCGAAAAGCTTGGCTATAAGGTGCGAGAAAATGCGGCCACCGAGGCCCCCAAAAGCTGGTATCAAACAGGCAAAGGCAGGCTGGTGATTGTGGCTGGGGCAATTTTGGCGCTGGCCACGGTCTTATCCTTTTTGCTAACTGAATATGCGGGTTATGTTTTTGCTGCTGGCGCATTGCTGGCACTGGCACCATTGGCGCGCAAAGCCTTTGCTGCGGCCCGTATGGGCCAGCCTTTTACAATTGAAACGTTGGTAACCATTGCAGTGATCGGCGCGATTGTGATCGACGAAGCCGCTGAGGCCTCGGTGGTGGTGTTTTTATTCTTGATTGGTGAATTGCTGGAAATGATGGCCGCAGCCAAAGCCCGCCGTTCGGTGCAGGCATTGGCAGATCTGGTGCCAAAATCGGCCTATCTGGTTGTCGGTGACAGTGTTGCCGAAGTGCAGGCCGACACCCTGAAAATCGGCGATATTATCGAGATCCGCCCGGGGGGCCGTGTGCCTGCTGACGGCACTCTGACAATGGGCGAAACCGCCATTGACGAAGCAGCCGTAACCGGCGAATCCATGCCGCGCCATAAAGAGGTTGGCGACGGGGTCTTTGCCGGTTCGATCAACACCGATGGTTTGATCCGCATCGAGGTCACCCAAGCGGCCGAAAACAACATGATCGCGCGGATATTGCAAATGGTCGAAGACGCCGAGGCCGCAAAAGCCCCGACCGCCCGTTTCATCGACAAGTTCAGCAGGTATTACACCCCCGGCGTCATTGTTGTTGCCGCCATGATCGCGTTTTTACCACCACTGGTGGTCGGGGCCGATCTGGGATTGTGGGTCTATAAAGGCTTGGCCATATTGCTGATCGGCTGCCCCTGTGCGCTGGTGCTTTCCACCCCTGCGGCAATTACATCCGGCATTTCCACCGGCGCCCGCCAAGGCCTGCTTATGAAAGGCGGCGCAGTGCTGGAGGCCATCGGCAAGGTCAAAACCGTAGCGTTTGATAAAACCGGCACCCTGTCAGAGGGCACCCCAAAGGTCACCGACATCACAGTTTTCAGCGGTGATGAAACCAAAATGCTAATGCTGGCAGCGGCGGTTGAGGCTGGCTCTTCGCATCCGCTGGCCAAAGCGATCACCGAGCACGCTGGTGGTTTGAAAATCCCGTCTGCTAGCGATTCCGAAGCCCTGCGTGGACGCGGGGTTCGGGCTATGGTTGGCAAGGTTGATGTGATCGTGGCCTCGCCGCGATACGCAGCTGAAATCACCCCGTTGAAACCAGCCGAGATTGACCAGATCACCGCATTGGAAACCGACGGTAAAACCGTAGCAGCGGTGTTGGCGGATGGCAAATTGCTGGGCATCATCGCCATGCGCGACGAACTGCGCGAAGACGCGATAAGATCCATCCAATCCCTCAAGAAAATGGATATTGCCGCCATCATGCTGACCGGCGACAACGCCCGCACAGGGGCAGCACTTGCGGCGCAACTGGGCATGGAGGTGCGCGCGGAACTGATGCCAGAAGACAAGCTGAAGATCATTGAGGAGTTAAGCCAAAATGGCGGCGTGGCAATGGTTGGCGATGGCATCAACGACGCCCCTGCCCTTGCCCGGGCGGATGTAGGCATTGCCATGGGTGGCGGCACCGATGTGGCGTTAGAAACTGCCGATGCGGCCCTGTTACACGAACAGGTTGGCGACGTCCCCGCGCTGATTGATCTGTCGCGAACCACTATGGACAATATTTACCAAAATATCACCATTGCGCTGGGTTTGAAGGCGGTGTTTCTGGTGACCACACTGTTTGGGATTACCTCGCTATGGATGGCCATTCTGGCCGATACCGGTGCCACGGTTCTGGTGACGCTTAATGCATTGCGGCTGCTTAGATACAAACCCAAAAGGTAACCTATCTGCATTCCTTTCAATGAATCAACAAAAGTTAACCGCGGCAAACAGGCATCGGCGAGTGAGCGCGACAACCCCGCGCACTCACCGGTCAGTTTGCATAAAAACAGAAAGGGCCAGCTCAAGAACAGCTTTTGGATCGTCACCTCTGGCGCGCTGCGCCATTGCCAATCCAATTTGAGCGTATAGATAATTCGCACCCAATGCCACAGGAATGCAGCCTGACCAATCCCCATTTTCCCGAGCTTCGTTCAGAAACTGGGCGTATGCCTTGAGCGCCATACTTTCCGTCTTTTCGATCATGGATTGAGTTTTCGCCCCAAGATCCGACTTTGCTGCGCGCATCTTTACAAAAAGACAGCCATTTTCATGTTGCGCATCTTTCGCGACCAAGTGGGATAAGCGCCCGATCTTATCAGCAAAGCTGCCCGCACCGGTGAGCGTTTCAAGCACCTTCACCATCACATGCTGCACATAATTTTCCAGCGCGGCGCAGGCCAACCCATCCTCATTCCCAAACTCGCGGTAGAGCGATGGTTTTGATACTCCAGCTTTCTTGCACAACGAATTCAGCGAGACCTGTGCCGGTCCCTCACGCAAATACGCCTGCATTGCAACCTCTACCACATGGTTCTTGTTCAGCGTCTTTGGCCGCCCGCGCGCGGGTTTTTTGTTAATATCGCTCATTTTTGTACCAGTTGGTTTTTTATTATTGACAGAGTGGATTATTAATAGCATACCACTTGGTACTTAAATCCGCAACATGGTGGTCTGCATGAAGGTCCGCCTGTGGCATATACCTTAAAAGGAATACCTACTATGAAAAAAATTATGATCGTCGCTACTGCGACTGCAATCCTGTCCACAGGGGCTTTTGCCGAAAATCATGATGTCGTAAACAGCATCTACTCCGAAAACATCCAATGGGAAGAAAGTGGCGTTCCCGGCGCTCAGTTTGGCCAGCTCTGGGGGAGCACAGAGGCAGAGGATGCGGCCTGGCTTGTTCGAATAGCACCGGGTGCAGCATTTCCGGTTCATGGGCACAGCAATGATTACTGGGGATTGTCGCTTCAAGGCAATTGGATCCATACTGGTCCAGATGGCAACGAAGTCAGCCTCACCGCAGGCTCCTATATCTTTCAACCAGCTGTGGAATGGCATGCCGATCGTTGCGATGGCACCGAAGATTGCATCATTTTTCTTGACTTCGATGGCGTTCGGAATGCGGTCTTTCCCGAATAGCTGATAATGCGCGACTGAGACCAAACGGCATCTTAAGGTTTTATCTCGGCATGGCCGTCGTCATTGTGGCGGCGGCCTATCATCTTCATCCAGAGGTAAATCCATCAGTTACCAAGCCTAAATAAACTGCGGCACTCCTTTTTTACAGTCCTATTGCGCGGGAAAGTGCCACTGCAAGCGTAGGCCGGTAGTGGTCTAATTTAAAACAACGCCATAGTTTCTCAGCAAATTATGTCCTGAGCTTTGTAAGCTGACAGGTTTTTATCTTTTTCATCCTCAAATGTGTCTTCGCAAAGCTCTATTGTCTCGATGCGATCAAGACGGAAATTTCGAAAGTCGTTTCGCTTTTCACACCACGTCGCCAACAACCATACCGGACTGCAAAATATCAAAGCCAGCGGGCGTAAGACGCGTGTTGTAA
>QIGK01000013.1 GCA_003228875.1 Rhodobacterales bacterium | reverse complement strand
AGTTGACCAAATGGACGAAGCTGACGAGATTTTCACCAAACTGATGGGCGACGTGGTGGAACCCCGGCGCGAATTCATTCAGGAAAACGCGCTGAATGTGGCGAATTTGGATTTTTAGGAACCATCCATGCCCTGGATCAAAACCATCCCTTACGCTGACGCCACAGGAAAGTTGAAAAACCTTTATGATCGGGTCAAAGGGCCGGATGATAATGTTGATAATATCATGATGATGCACTCGCTTAGACCCCATTCAATGGAGGGGCATATGGCAATTTACAAGTATGTGCTGCATCATTCCGGCAACACCATTCCCAAGTGGTTTTTGGAAGTATTGGGCATTTGGGTCAGCGCGTTGAATGATTGTTCTTACTGTGTTGAGCATCACTTTGCTGGTTTGAAAAGACTGCTGGCTGATGATGCCCGCGCCGATGCCATCCGCGCCGCCATTGAGACCCAAAACATCGACACCGCGCCGCTGGATGACCGGCAAAAACTGGCGATGGTCTATGCGCGGCAGTTGACCAAAGACCCGGGCGGCATACGGGAGGAAATCGTCATTCGTTTACGCGACGCAGGGTATAGTGATGGCGAAATACTGGAGATCAACCAAGTCAGCGCTTATTTCAGCTATGCCAACCGCACGGTTCTGGGGTTGGGGTGCAGCACCAAGGGGGATATTCTGGGTCTGTCACCCAACAAATCCGATGACCCGAACGATTGGAAGCACAGCTAAGAAAATCCCCGACTATATTTTGATATCTATTCCTGTATGCTATAAAAATAACAATATTTACCTGCCGACTAACCGGAGAAATTAAATGTATAAGAAAATACTGGTGCCCATCGACATCAACCAAGAAAGCTCGTGGAAAACAGCCTTGCCAAAGGCCATTCATATGGCCAAAGAAAACGGTGCAAAGCTGTTCTTGTTTACTGTGGTGCCCGATTTTGGCATGGCCGTGGCGGGTTCGTTTTTCCCAAAAGACTATGCGCAAAAAGCCATGGAACATGCGGAATATGAGCTAAAAGGCGTGGCGCGGAACCATGTGCCAAAAGACGTAAATGTCACCTGTTATGTGCGCCACGGATCAATTTATAAAGAGATCAACAAGGCTGCTGACAAGCTCGGCGCTGATCTGATTGTGTTGGCTTCGCATCGCCCCGAGGATAGCGATTTTCTGCTTGGTCCCAATGCGGCGCGCATCGTGCGCCATGCCCGCCAATCGGTTTTTGTGGTGCGCGACTAGCATTTGACCAAAGGTTAAACGCCACATCTACCGGCGTTAGGTATATTTCGTCGCTACAGGTTTGCAGGCTGTAGCGGGTCGAAACGCGCCCATAATGATACCATCAAGGGTCAGAAAAACTGCTCCCAGAGAATCGGGGTTTTGATCACGCTCAGCCTGATCCAGCAAAAAAAGATAAGAGGTTTCCTGCGGGAATTTGGGCGCGACCTCCATGCCACCATTAAAATAGTCAAACTCCGCCAGCATAGTGCGGGCAATGGTTGTTGCCAGCTCAGGGGTTAGTTCGCGCGCAGCGGCGGAGGCTAATTAAATAGTTTTCAACAATGGTGCTTAGATCATCTGCTTCGGCTTCTATTGCCACGCGTTCATCGCGCCACAAAACGGTTTGGCCTCGCTGGTTAAAAACACCGTATTGGGCCAATCGCCCACCCCGGCCACGGTCTGGGTGGCCAGCATAAACTGTTCACCGAGATCAGGGCGGCGTTCGTGGTCAATTTTGATCAAATAGGGTGCTTAGCTAGAAAAATCGGGAAAATATAATCGAAAGATTGGTCGATGGCCGCAGATAAATACCTGATCCGGCAGAGGTCTCTCGCCCGCCAAATTCGGTGCCGTTGGCTCCAAACGCCTGTGTATAACCAAGCGAAAGATCAGCGTTATCGTCAATGGTCCATGCCGCTTGCACAGAAATCAATGCGCTGCTGTCATTCAGGCTGAGGATGGCATTGGGCGAGATCGAAATGTCCGGCGTTATGCTGATTTGCGCGCCAAGGGCCAATGTATCTAAACCGGTGTTGAAAATTTGCCCCGTTGCCAGACGTTCCAGCGTCTCAGTGGGCAGCGCATCATGGGTAACATCGCTATCAACGCCAAAGCCATTGCGGAAATATTCAGCAAAATAGAACACATTGGCACCAAACAAACTGTCGGTTGTGGTGATATTGACCAGATAACTGGCGTTTTGATCGCCATTGGCCAATGACCAGTTGGCGTATTCAATGGTCCACACTGCGCCACCAAGCGGGCCAGACAGGCCGATGCCTGCCAAAAAATCACCGCGATCCTGCGCCAGTATCAGGGTTGCATCCAGATTTCCGATAAAAGCAGAGCCATAGACGCCAACGGTGCTGAAATCCCTATCGACCGGTCCGCCCGGCATGGCAGGGCGCGGCACATAAATTGCTTGAATATCAGCGCCGCTATCCAGTAAATACTGGCCATAGATCATATCAACGCCGGTTTTATAGCTGGTGTTGATGGCGTTGGGCGCAAAAGCCCCGACAATATCGAGCGGGTTAAACACCGTGCCGCCGCCCCATGTTACGGCTTGGCGACCAATGCGCAGCACCAGATTATCGCCCGTATAACTAAGGGAAAGACGGTCGAGCGTATTGATCACCAAGGTTTCCCCATCTGCGTAAACCGTGCTGGTCAGACCAAACAGGGTTGCCGGTGGTGGCGCGGGCAAAAATGCCCCGATTGCAGCGCCATAAGCCAGCAAATCACCGGTGCCAAAGGTCAGCAACGAATGGACCTCCACATCCCAAGGCCCAGTCCCGCCGCCCCACATCAGGCGCAGGTTACCGCCATAAGTCTGTCGGGTGTCAAAGCCAAGAGCAGCATCAAAACTGTCTGGTGCAGCCCAGTCAAAGACCCCGCCCAATTGAAATTGGGCACTAAACCCCTGGGCGTTGCTTGTGCCAGCCATCAGGGCCAGCATAAAACTAGTTGCGTATATCGCTTTGGATTTTGCCATCTTCTATCTCGATATGTCTTTTGGAATGCTGCATGACGCAGGGATCGTGGGTTCCGATTACAAAGGTAATGCCAAGTTCGGTATTTAGCCGCCCCATCAGGCCCACAAGTTCTGCGGTGGTTTTGGAATCAAGGTTGGCGGTGGGCTCATCGGCCAACACAATAGACGGTTCTGTCACTAGCGCTCGCGCGATCGCCACCCGCTGTTGCTGCCCGCCAGACAAAGCCCCGGGGCGGCGGTGTTCCATGCCTTTTAGGCCTACATCCTGCAAGGCCTGCGTGGCACGTTTTTTACGCTCAGCTTTGGGTATCCGTTGTAATGGCAGCACAAATTCGACGTTTTCCAGCGCTGACAGCACCGGCACAAGGTTATAGGCCTGAAAAATAAAGCCGATCTTGTGCAGCCGTAAATCAGATAATTTTGCCTTGGAAAAATCATTAAGCGACTGCCCCTCAAACGAGAGCGCCCCGGCGGTTGGATGGTCAAGCGCGCCGATCATATTCAGCAATGTGGTTTTGCCGGAACCCGATGGTCCCGCAAGGGTGGCAAAATCGCCGCGCATGATTTCAAGGTCGATACCATCCAGTGCGCGGACCTCCAGATCGCCTTTGCCAAAGATTTTGGTCACCCCTTTGCAGGTCACGATTGGGGTTGGGTTATTTAGCATGGCGCATGGCCTCCACAGGGCTGACTTTCTGGGCACGGTAAGCTGGCCACAGGGCAACAAGGATGCCCATCAGCCAGATAATCAGCGGAAAATAATATAATCGGACGGGTTGATCACCGGAAATAATTCCTGCCCCTGCTGGAATTCCTCCAACCCTGCCGCATAAGCGCTAAGATCAATGCCGCCGCGCAAAGACCAGATGGTCAGCGCCGCAAGCCCCATGGCCACCAAAACGCCCAGCCTAATCAGCAATGCGGATTCCATCGTGACCAACATCAGCACCATTTTTGGCTTTAATCCCAAGGCGCGCATCAGGCCAAATTCCTGTGTGCGTTCAAATACCGCCATTAGCTGCGTGTTGATAATGCCGATGCTCATCAGCACAATCATAATCCCTAACCAAACATAAATAATCGCCCCCATGGAGGTATCCATCGCCGCCAGCAACAAGGACAGTTTGCGCCAATCCCGGCTATCCAGATCGGGCGCGGCAGCGGTTATACGATCCATCACCATTGGCAGATCGGTGTCCAGCGGCACGGTAAAAGCGATCTGGGAAATCTGGTTATCCAGCCCCAGATATTGCTGCGCCAAACTGCGGCCTGTGAACACATACATGTCCTCAAACCCCTGATCAGCATCAAATATGCCAACAATATAAAAGCTTTGTTGCGCCAAAAGCCCGTCAGCCCCTTGGGACATCAAAATAACCCGTCGGCCAATTTCGGTTTTCAAACGCTCCGCAAGATTTTTGCCGATGACCACGCCGTCATCGTTTAGCCCATTCAGATTGCGCCCCTCAACCAGCTTGGCTGGCACCGAGGAAATCTGCGCTTCAGCCACCGGATCAACCCCCAATATGGTGATTGGCAAGGTTTTATATTCGCTTTGCACCACGCCGGGCACTTGCAGGCGCTCCGCCCAGTTCTCAATACCCGCGCCATTTAATGCCTCTGTCAGTGCCCCGTCAGCGGGGGCATCAGGTTTTCGATATTCGGGTCATCCATATAGCCACTGGCATGAATCTGGCCTTGGCCGATCAACAGGCCCAGTGCTGCATCGCGGCTGCTTGACCCCCATGCGGCCAATAATGACGCAAAGGTCAGCACCGACCATAAGCCAACCACTACCACAATCAATGTTATGCTGGTGCGGCGCGGATTGCGCCAAAGGTTGCGCCACGCCAAAGGGCGCAGGATTTTGAAATTATTCATCATGCTGAAGCCATTGCGGTGACAGGTTCCAGCCCCAATATCCGGCGATAGGGGATAAAACCAAGCACACAGATCGACACGACAATTGCCATCGGTCCGGCCCAACACTGAAAAAATTGTAAATGAAGGATACATGCGAGACGGAATACCCCATTGCGCATATATTTCCTCCATCCCCGGAATATATATGCCTACATTTAGGAAATAAATCGTGAGCGCCGAGCCAAGCGCAATGCCAATTCCAGCCCCCAGAAACGACAGGAATATCAGTTCCATCCAGACCATTTTGCCGATCAATCGCGGCCGCATACCCAACGCCATAAGGCCGCCGAACTCACGGGTTCGTTCCAGCACCGACATGTATAGCGTGTTGAGAATGATAAAAACCACCACGGTTACAAGCGTGACATACATCATGCCCGACGTGCTCATATCCAATTGAATCATCTGTTTGATGGCGGGCTGAAGCTCCTCCCAACTTCGGTATAGCACCCCATTTTCAGTGGCGATGTTACGCAATTCAGCGTCAACACGAACCACATCGGCAAGGTTGCTGCCCTTAAGCGCAATGGTGTTCACATCCCCCGAAAGGGCAAATGTTTCCTGAAACCGTGTCAGCGGCATCTGTGCGATTTGGCGATCCAGCTCGGGTACACCGGAACGGAATATACCAACCAGCGTCAGAACATCGGCAGCCACTGACCCATCGGTGCCCGAGCCTAGCATAACAACACCGTCGCCGACCTTAAGTTTTAGATTGCGCGCCAGCCCGTCACCAATAACAATGGTTCCCTCATCCGATGGCTCCAGATAGCGGCCTTCACTTATGGTGGCGGAAAGCGTGCTGATATTACCCTCGGCTGAGGGGGTCAATACCCACAACAGCGGCGCCAAAACTGCGTTCTCCATTGGCAAGAATAACAAAACCGGTTGCGCGAGCAGTTATATTGGTAATTTCAGGAATATCCTGCACTGCTGTCAGAATGGCATCTGCGGTTTCAATGCGGCGGGAAATATCGGGGTCTTCGGGATAGCCAACCGGTTGAAATTGTCCAAAGCCGTCAAAAAGGCTCAGGCTACCGGTTTTTATGATTTCATAAGACCCAAGCTGAAAAGACAACATAAACACCAGCAACATGGAGGTCAGCGCCATGCCCAGAATGCTGAGCACTGAACGAACTGGCTGACGCCATATATTGCGCCATGCAAGCGAGATCAGCATCTCAATTCCTTGGGTTTTGCAGGTTGGAACGGGTGAACAGATAATTTGGAATTGCAATATTGAATTCAGCCGAAATCGTGGTCATGCGAGTCCATTCCCCGGGGGTGGCCTCGGTGGTCATGGTCATAACCGTCGGGTAGGGCCGCCCGCCAATATTGCTGACCCGATCAGTGGTCATGCTGCGCACCAGCACCCCGCGCTGGTCGTAAAAATCCTGCCGCATAATCACAAAATCTTCGCGGATCGCGATAATCAATTTGCCCCAGACAATCGGCTTGCCACGTTTTGGCACCGATTCAATTACATATAGGTTCTGGCCGCCCGAGCGACGAGTTTCCAGCAAGGTATGATCATAATCATCCACCGAATCTTCGGTCTGGGTCATGTCATCATAGGAAAAATCGGACCCCATCCAGGATTGGGTCAGGGCGCTGGCAGGCAGTTGGATCACTTGGGATAGTTTTGGGTTATAAACCTATGTCCGGTTGCCGAGCTGCAAGGTTGCATTGCCAGCATCGCGCGCAGGCGCCGTAAAACGCACCAAACCTTTGTCATCGCCTTGGGTCCAGCTTTCCATGGTCAGGTTCCGGTCGCCATTGCTGCGCCGAATAGTCATTTCAACAACCGCGTGGGAACTGTCCGCCCGCCAATTGTTATATGCGGCCCGCAACATGCCCGCTGCATCCTGCGCCTTGGCGGTATTTGGCATCATCATGGCGGCAGTGGCTAGCAAAATAAAGTGGCGTCGGGTAGGCATAATCATTGCATTCTCCTGCCTTGCCTTGATCGGCAAAATTGGCTAAAATATGAGATGGACCACCCAGTCCACTATTCACAGCTAGTCCCGCAGAAAGGGGTTGTCAAGACCGTGGTCGATCACCCATCTTTGAAAATGGATCCCGCCAAACGCGCACAGCTTTTTGATGTGGCAATACGGGAATTTGTGACCCATGGCTTTGCGCAAGCCTCGCTGAACCGGATTATTGCTGAGGTAAAGATGAGCAAATCGTCATTTTACCATTATTTTGCTAATAAAACCGAGCTGTTCGAGCAAATTCTGGAACAAAGTCTGGCACCTTTTGCAGAGCTGTTAACCGAGTTTGATCTTGATGCATTAACCGCAGAAACATTTTGGCCCAGCTTTATGGGGGCAGGGCAAGATGCAGCGGGAACCTTTATGGAAAACCCGCAAATTATCCTGCTTGGCCGCATGTTTTGGAAAAGCCGCGAGAATATCAAGGAACAGGGGCTGACCTCTGATTTTCTGGAAATAGTTCAGGAATATATCAGCGCGTTTCTAAGACGCGGGCAGGATCTGGGGGTGGTGCGTAATGACCTGCCTGTGCCTTTCCTGATCAACTCTGTGATGGGGCTTGGCATGTCTATCGACCAATGGGTGCTTGAGAATTTCCACACTATCCCCCAAGATGAATTTGAAAATTTTAACCATCAGGCGATGGATATGTTTATCCGCCTGCTACAACCCGACGGGGGATAAAAAATGTATTTATTTTTATTTTTTCTTATGCTGGGAATTCCGATCGGGGCGTTTTTGTCGCTTTTAATCGGGATAAAAGTAATTAAATTTAACAAAGCGTTGGCTGGCGTTATCATACTCGCTGCCATGGCCAGTTTTTTATTGGCCTTGTGGGAATTTCGCTATGACATCGACCTGATCAGCAATCTGATCACAGACCAATGGGGTTATAGAGGCATGCAAATGGCCGATGATCTGGATCTGGATCGATTTTTCCTGCCAATTTGCATTATATCAGGGCTGTCGGTGCTGCTGGCGCGTTTTTTGTGGAAGCCACAATACGGCTCGGCGTTATTGCCGAATCTGGCACTTGTTTCCTGGGCATTGGCAGGGTTATCTTTTTTCCTTCTGACATCAATTTCGATTTCGTTTACCTGATAAAAAATGCAGCCAGATGTTCTGGAAAGGCTAAAAACATGACCAACCTACCTGAAACCATGCTTGCCTTGATCCTGAAACATGACGGATTTTCGGGGCGTATGGACGGGCCGCATATTGCCGATGCCGCCGAATACATCGCGCTGGAAACCCTGCCGGTTCCGACCCCGACAGCGGGGCAGGTGTTGATAAAACTGCGTGCCGCCTCGGTGAACCCGTCGGATTTACATTTTATCAAAGGCGAATACGGCCAGCCTCGGGTTAAAGGCGCAGCTGCCGGTTTTGAGGGTTGCGGTGATGTCGTGGCAGGTGTTGATAAATTGATCAGCAAACGCGTGGCTTTTGTGGCGGCCAGCGCGGGCGCGTGGGCCGAATATGTGATCGCTGACGCGATGACCAGCATTCCGCTCCGGAGCGATATTTCGGATGAGGACGGCGCGGCGCAAATCGTGAACCCCCTTACTGCTATGGCGATGGTGGATATTGCCAGCAAAGCCGGAGACAGTTTTGTCATTTCTGCTGCCACCAGCCAGTTGGGTAAACTGATGATCGGCTTGGCTAAAGATATGGGCCTGAATGCCATTGCATTAGTGCGCCGTGAAAACGCGATTGCGCCATTGCTGGCAATGGGCGCGGCGGCGGTGATTGTCACCACCGCAAACAGTTTTCGCAGTGATTTTGAAACGGCAAGCCGCACGTTGAAACCACGGGTATTTCTAGATTCGGTCTGTGACCAGACCTCCGAAACCGTGTTTACCCTGATGCCCAACGCCGCGCGCTGGGTGTGTTATGGCAAATTGTCGAGTGAAGCTCCGGTGTTAACCCAGATGGGGCAATTTACCTTTATGGGCAAACAGATCGAGGGGTTCTGGCTAACCAACTGGATGCGCAACACCCCGCCCGCTGAGCAAATGCGGGTGATTGGAGAGGTTCAGGCAAGGTTCGTAGATGGCCGCTGGAAGACGGATATTTCGGCACGGTTGAAATTAAACGAGGTTGTGGATGGGCTGGCAGATGCGCTGAAATTACCTGATGGGAAAGTGATTATTACGCCCTAAAAAACCACGTTAACCTGTTGAGGTTTTTGAATAGCCCCTAGATTTGTAGACACCTTCTTCCCTAAAAATGAGGCAAGGAGGCCGACATGGGCAATGCAAGATTCAGTGAAGATTTCAA
>QIGK01000077.1 GCA_003228875.1 Rhodobacterales bacterium | reverse complement strand
AGCAATCCCGCTCAAACAAATGCACCACATTGCCATGATTATCCCCAAACACCTGCACCTCGATATGGCGCGGCGCGGTCACATATTTTTCGACCAGCACATCCGAATTCCCGAAACTAGCGCTGCCCTCACGGCGCACCGCGCCCAAGCCCTCGGCAAAATCGCGCGGATGGTCAACGCGGCGCATCCCTTTGCCACCGCCCCCCGCCACGGCTTTGATAAGCACCGGATAGCCGATTCTCGCAGCCTCAGCCGCCAGAAAATCCGCGTCCTGATTATCGCCGTGATACCCCGGCACCACCGGAACCTCCGCCGTTTCCATCAGTTTTTTGGCGGCATCTTTTAGCCCCATCGCCCGAATGGCGCTGGCGGATGGCCCGATAAAAACCAACCCCGCCGCCTCCACCGCCTCAACAAAATCCGGATTTTCCGACAAAAACCCATAGCCCGGATGAATACCCTCCGCCCTGCAATCCAGCGCCGCCTGAATGATCACATCGCCCAGCAAATAGCTTTCCGCCACCGGCGCAGGCCCGATCCGCACGGCCTCGTCCGCCATATCCACATGTTTGGCGGCTGCGTCCACATCGGAATAAACCGCCACGGTTGCAACACCCAGCTTGCGCGCGGTTTCAATGATGCGACAGGCGATTTCGCCACGGTTCGCGATTAGGATTTTTCTAAACATTGCCTATGCTCGCCTGTTGCAATTCCATTTTCTAATTCTTGGCTGGTGTTATTATAGATTTCAGTTGCGAAATTATTCCCGGCAGATAAGACTGATCCAACAGAAATTCAAAGAAATATCGTTCCACATCTCCAAGACAAGGTTCCAATTCAATTCTGGCGACAATTGCGCCCAAGCTTCCCTGCTTTTTTAGCTCAATGATAACACTAGGCTCCATTGGGCTGAAATATGCCACATCGGTATTTTGCTTATAAAGTTGGTCTATATCTTGGCCAAATTGGATGAGCTGCGTTGCAGAAAGAAACACTCCGGAAAAATTAATGTCCGCGTATTTAGTTTGGCAGGTGACCTGAACATCAAGCCAGTCAGCATCATATTCATTTGTGGCTTTTGGATATGAAAAACCAATAATTTTTAGGGTTAACTGGCCAATTTTTATATTATTCATCCCGGTCACATCCGAAACACGCCGAAACGTGTTTCCTCGATTGGCGCGTTAAGCGCGATTTCCAATGATAACGCCAGCACTTTGCGCGTATCTTTCGGGTCAATGATCCCGTCATCCCACAGCCGAGCCGTAGCATATAACGGGTGCGACTGCTCTTCAAACATATCAATAGTTGGCTGCTTAAACGCGGCTTCTTCGGCGTCAGACCATTCGCCGCCCGACCGCTCGATCCCGTCACGTTTTACCGTCGCCAGCACCCCCGCCGCCTGTTCACCGCCCATTACCGAAATGCGGCTATTTGGCCAAGTCCACAGGAACCGAGGCGAATAAGCCCGCCCCGACATGCCATAATTCCCGGCGCCAAAAGACCCGCCAACCAGAATGGTGACCTTGGGCACCGAGGCACAGGCAACAGCCGTCACCAGCTTGGCCCCATGGCGGGCAATCCCCTCAGCCTCGTATTTCTGCCCCACCATAAATCCGGTGATATTTTGCAAAAACACCAGCGGGATTTTGCGCTGGCAACACAGCTCAACAAAATGCGCGCCCTTGACCGCACTTTCGCTAAACAACACGCCATTATTGGCAATAATCCCCACCGGAATGCCCTCGACATGGGCGAAACCGCAAACCAGCGTGGTCCCAAACCGAGCCTTAAATTCATCAAATTCAGAGCCATCCACAACCCGCGCAATCACCTCGCGAATGTCATAAGGCACCTTCGGGTCCGCCGGAATAACCCCCAACATTTCATCAGGATTATAGGCGGGCTGTAGGGCGGGCGTAGGGCGGGCTTCAGCCCGCCACCCCTCGCCACCCCCAAGCGAAGCAACCGCTTGTCGCGCCAGTTCCAGCGCATGCGCATCATCATCCGCCAAATAATCCGCCACGCCAGACAAGCGCGTATGCACATCGCCGCCGCCCAATTCCTCGGCCGTTACCACCTCACCCGTCGCGGCCTTTACCAAAGGCGGCCCCGCCAGAAAAATAGTCCCTTGTTCCTTAACAATAATCGAGACATCCGACATCGCCGGAACATAAGCCCCCCCCGCCGTGCAAGACCCCATCACGACCGCAATCTGGGCAATGCCAGCCGCCGACATCCGCGCCTGATTATAAAATATCCGCCCGAAATGATCGCGATCGGGGAATACTTCGTCCTGATTGGGCAGGTTTGCCCCGCCAGAATCCACAAGGTAAACACAAGGCAAATGGTTCTCGGCTGCGATTTCCTGCGCCCGAAGATGTTTTTTAACCGTCAGGGGATAATATGTGCCACCCTTAACAGTCGCATCATTGCAAACCACCATCACCGGCCGGCCATGCACCAAGCCAATCCCAGCAATCACGCCTGCAGCAGGCGCGGCCCCGTCATACATCCCATGCGCCGCCAAAGCGCTGATTTCCAGAAACCAAGACCCCGCATCCAGCAACCCCGCCACACGGTCGCGCGGCAACATTTTACCGCGCGCAAGGTGGCGTTTGCGGGACCCTTCGGAACCGCCTTGGGCAGCGGTTTGGGCAATATCAGCAATTACCGCCAAAGACCCCGACAATGCCTTAGCGTTAACCGAATATTCACCAAAACCCTGCGATATATTTGAAGAAAGCTTAACCATTTCTTAGCTCCTTGACGATATCACTATTTGATACTATATTGATTGGAGGAGTAATGTTGCTCCGGTCAATAACCAAGGAGGGTAGGCCATAATGTTGAAAAAAGATTCTGGAGTTAAATATGGTCTCATCCAAACAAACCCGCACCCTTCGTGCAATATTCGAAACGCCAACCCGTTCCGACATTCGCTGGACCGATATTGAAAATCTGTTTCGTGCCCACGGCGTGGAAATTAAACAAGGCTCTGGTTCAAGAGTGCGCATAAAATTGAATGGGCGGAACATGACGTTCCATACTCCCCATCCAAAACCAACCATTATTAAGGCTGCTGTGCGCTCGACACGGCGGTTTCTTACGGAAGCAGGAATAAAACCTTGAAAGCATACAAAGGATATCAGGCAAATGTCTCTTTTGACGAAGACGCGCTGCTGTTTCATGGCGATGTCCTCGGCATTCGTGATGTCATCACTTTTCAAGCACGAAGCGCGGAAGAATTGCCAAAAGCTTTCCATGACAGCGTTGATGACTATCTTGACTGGGCGGCGGAAGACGGCTTTACCCCGCAAAAACCCTATTCCGGCAAGCTGGCTTTTCGCACCACCCCCGAACATCACCAGCTGATTTCCGAGGCTGCCAGCGCCAATGCCATTTCCATTAACCAATGGATGGATAACGCATTGGAAGCCGCTGCGCGAGCGACCTTGGCCAGCGGAACCCAAAAAATTAAAACGACCTAAAATCACACGCTCACCTTCATCGATTCTCACCTGCAAGTTCTGCCAGCCTTTCCTCATATGTTCTCAGATCAAGCTGAATCCGCAAGAAATCAACAACTGCCAGTAAATGCAGGCGTTGGGCCTCATTCAATTTTAATCCCTCAAAAACCTGGTCTGTCTCGGGTATTTCCGATGGGTTTTGTATCAAGTCATTCGCAATAAATTCGGCGCGAGATGGCAAAATGTAGTCATCTGACGTAGGCATTTTCGCCACTTTCTCTTGAGTTTGAACAATTTGGTTCCGCAAAAACGATGTGCCTTGCTCATAACATTCATCCTTTTCTTCGCTCGCAATGCAATATGAGCTAAATATTGATAAGCAATTCATTTCATAATTACCGAAACCAAAAAATTCACTTATAATCGCGTCCGTTATTGGCGCCTCCAAACAAGCTTTTAATCTAGCAACATCATGCGCTTGTCCTGCGACGACGCTAGGCGAAAAAACGATCATCAATAAAAGAAGTAAAACTCTCACCCCGTCACCTTCATCAATTCCCGCCCGATCAGCATCCGCCTAATCTCGCTTGTCCCTGCGCCGATCTCCATCAGCTTCGCATCGCGCATTATCCGCGACAAAGGCGAGTCGTTCATATACCCCGCCCCGCCCATGGCCTGCACCCCTTGCGTTGCAACCTCCATTGCCTTTTCGCTGGCATATAAAACACAACCCGCCGCGTCCTGCCGTGTGACCTCGCCACGATCACACGCGCCCGCCACCGCGTAAACATAGGCCCGTGCCGAGTTCATCGTGGCATAAATATCAGCAATTTTCCCCTGCATCAGTTGAAAATTACCAATGCTTTCGCCAAACTGTTTACGTTCGTGCATATAGGGCATGATGTGGTCCAGCACCGCATGCATCAGACCAACGCCAATGCCCGAAAGCACCACCCGTTCATAATCAAGCCCAGACATCAGCACGTTAACGCCGCGGCCTTCCTCGCCCAGAACATTCTCAAACGGCACTTCGACGTCCTCAAAAATCAGTTCAGCGGTATTGCTGCCACGCATGCCTAATTTATCAAAATGCGGGCCGGTGGAAAAACCTTTCATGGTTTTCTCAACAATAAACGCGGTCATGCCGCGCGGCCCCGCGTCGGGGTCGGTCTTGGCATACACCACCAGTGTATCGGCATCCGGGCCGTTGGTGATCCAGTATTTTGTGCCGTTCAGAATATAACGGTCATTGCGCTTTTCCGCGCGTAGTTTCATCGACACAACGTCCGACCCTGCCCCCGCCTCGCTCATCGCCAAAGCACCCACATGTTCACCAGAAATCAGCCCCGGCAAAAACTGCTTTTTCTGCGCCTCAGAAGCATTCCGGTTGATCTGATTGACGCACAGATTGGAATGCGCCCCGTAAGACAACGCGACACTGGCGCTAGCTCGCGCGATTTCCTCCACCGCGACCGTATGCGCCAGATACCCCATGCCCGCACCACCGAATTCTTCAGGCACAGTAATGCCCAGCAACCCCAAATCGCCCATTTCACGCCACAGCTCGCTTGGAAATTCATTGCTGCGGTCAATGTCAAATGCCATCGGCGCAACCCGTTCCTGTGCCCAGCGATGCACCATATCGCGCAGCGCTTCAATATCCTCACCAAGGGCAAAATTCATCGACGCGTGGAACATAAAATATCTCCTTGCCAATAACTGAACATATGTTCAGTTTATAAGCAAGAGGCTTACGCGAGGAAAATTCGTTCAACCACCCAGTATGACCCGATCAGCGCAATGACCAGTGACGCCGGAATGGTAATAAACTTCCGATACCACGGGCGGCGCGAGAACCAGAAACCAACTGCCAGAAAACACACCAGAATAACCGTGATCTGCCCGAATTCTACACCCAGATTAAACCCGATTATCCCCGAGGCAATGTTGTTTTGTGACAAGCCAAATTCAGCCAACGCCCCAGCAAACCCCTGCCCGTGCAGCAATCCGAACGAGAAAATAAGGATGGGTCGCCAACGGCTTAGCTTGCTCATAAATATGTTTTCGACGCACACATAGACAATCGAGGCCGCAATCAGCGGCTCCACAATCGAGGCTGGAATCACAATGATGCCCAAAACCCCCAATGCCAGCGTGACCGAATGCGCCAGCGTAAAAGAGGTCACCTGCCACATCAGCGGTTTGAACCGCGTTGATAGCAAAAACAGCCCGACAACAAACAGAATATGGTCAATCCCTTTTGGGATTATGTGGTAATATCCAACCACAACATAATTCACCAGATTGGCCCAGAACCCGATCACGGTGGCACCAACCGTTGAGATCGGGTCAGAAATCCCACCTTTAGTCAGGTAAGCGTTAAAATCGTTTTCTTCATCAATTAGCCGAATGATAATCTCGCCATAAGCCGCGTCCCAGCCAAGCTGTAATTCGCGCGAACTGCCCAGCATTCCGGTCACAACAATATTGCTGTCGCGCCGCAAGGTCAGGTCTCCGGCCTCAGGGATTTCCACTGAAATCACAGTTGGTTGTGTGGGCTGGCCATCCAGCAACACGATCATTTTTTCAGCAAATGCCGCGCGGTCAAAACCGGCATCCAGCTCCGCTGGCTCCATGGCGCGCAATGCGTCATACTGGTCAGCATTGGGCGATTCTTGCGTATTCTTCGCTTCGGAGCCAATCTCGGCGATGATTGCCTCTAGGTTAAGCTGAATTTCCAGCCGGTATTCCCCGTTTTCAAGAAAAAGATCAGCAATCGCTGGCCTGATTTCATGGGCAATAGCAGTATTTGCCAGCATCAGAAAAATTGTGATACCCAGCGCGGAAATTCGCCCTATAATGGCCTGCATACGTCTATCCCTCAATTTTTTCAGGAACATTATGTACATCAAAGCAAAACTACCAGCCCCAATTATTCTTGTCGCAGTTCTTTTCGCAAGTGCGGTTTCGGCCCATGAATACTGGATAGAGCCTGATGTGTATCTGCTGGAAAGCGGTGCCAACATCGTAGCAGAGGTCAAGGTGGGTGCTGATTTCAACGGCGACACCTATGCCTATTTCCCCGATAATTTCAAAAGTTTTGATGTTACGGACCCTTCGGAAAAACGGCCAATATCCGGCCGCATAGGCGACACTCCGGCAATTGATATCACCACTACCAGCGATGGTTTGCATGTGCTTAGCCAGTATTCCTCATCCAACAGGCTGACATGGGAAACCTACGGCGAATTTGAAGAATTTGTTAAACTTCACGGGCTTAACTGGGTGCTAAATGCCCATGCCCAGCGCGGCTTGCCGGATTCCGGTTTTGACGAGGCTTATACCCGTTTTGTAAAATCTCTGGTGGCGGTGGGTGATGGTGCAGGCCAAGACAGCTATGGCGGCATGATTTTTGAACTGGTCGCCAATGCCAACCCCTATACCGATGATGTTTCAAACGGGTTGCCCATCACAGTTTTGTTTCAGGGAAACCCCCTGCCCAAAACCCTGATCCATGTGTTTTACCGCGCCGAACCAGATGGCAATGTGGTGAAATCAGCCGTGGTTGCCAATGAAACCGGCCAAGCGGTCATTCCCAATTTTGGAGATGGCGAATATATGGTTAATGCGGTCCAGATGGTTATCCCGCCTGCCGCAGACATGGAGCGCACCGGCATCGTGTGGCATTCGCTCTGGGCATCGATGACGTTTCAATTTGGCGGCTAAAATCCGTTGGCGGCCTGAACCACACGGACATAAGTAATAATTGCTTCAAGTTCTTCGTCGGTGATGTGGGGTTGCGCGGGCATGTCTCCAAAGCGCCAGTGATGCGCCCGTGAGCCACGCTGCACGGCCATGACAAACCCAAAATCAGCATGACGTGCCTTTGCATAAAGCGCATGCAGCAAAGGCGGGCCGTTATCTGTGCCGTCAAGGTTTACGCCATGACAGGCTGCACAAGTGCCTTCAAAAGCCACTTGGCCTTCTTTTGCCAAATCTGACAGGTCAGGCATGATAAATTCGGCTGGCTTGAGGTCAGCATTTGGATCTTGCATGGCAAAATATAAGCCGACACCCACCAAAACAACAGCGCCAGCCGCTACGAACTTATTCATGCTTGGTTTCCTTTACCGCCTTAGATTGAAGGCTAAAACCCGTTGGCAGCCTGAACCTCACGAATATAGGTGATAATCGCGCCGATTTGTTCGTCAGAAATTCCTTCGATAGCGGACATTGGGCCAAACCGGAAATGGTGGGCACGCGTGCCTAATTTTACCGCTAAAACAAACGCCATGTCACTGTGGTGGCCTGCCGCATAAACTCGGTTCAAAAACGGCGGTCCTTGATTGGTTCCCACCAGATTGACACCATGACAGACAGCGCATGTGCTGTTATAATATTCCTGACCGCTTAGCGCCAATTCAGACAGATCAATAACACTACTTTCCTCAGTTTGCGCAATCGCCTGCGGTTGGGTTCCAAAAAAATAGGCCCCGCTTAGAATAACCGTCGCGGCGGCGGTTAGGAATAATTTTTTCATGCTTTGCCCTTTTGTTTACCTGCCAATCCGTCCAATATAGGGCAGTCAGGCCGATTGTCACCATGACATTTCTCAATCAGCTCTGACAATGTGGCCTGCATTGTTAACAAATCCGTGATTTTAGCGCTAATCTGGCCAAGATGTTCTTTTGCCAAGGTTTTGACATCCGAGCTGGCTCTTTCACGGTCTTCATACAGTGACAGCAAAGCACGACATTCTTCAACCGTGAAACCAAGGCTGCGCGCCCGCTGCACAAAGGATAGTTTATGCAGATGCTCAACGGAAAAATCACGATAGCCGTTTAGGCTTCGATCGGGCGCAATTAGCCCGATTTCCTCATAATAACGGATGGTTTTTGCTGGCAGCCCGCTCTGGGCTGCCGCGTTGCCAATATTCATTTAAATGCCTGCCTTCCAGCGTTTCAACAACAAGGAATTGCTAACCACACACACACTTGAAAAGGCCATAACTGCACCCGCAATTGCCGGATTAAGCAAACCCATGGCGGCAACCGGAATACAAACCACGTTATAAGCAAACGCCCAGAACAGGTTCTGGCGAATTTTACGCGCGGTCACGCTTGCCACATCCAATGCAGATGCCACCAGTCGCGGGTCAGGCCGCATCAGGATAAAGCCAGCGGTTTCCACCGCAACATCCGCGCCGCCACCCATGGCAATGCCAAGATCGGCCAAAGCCAGTGCTGGCGCATCATTTACCCCGTCCCCCACCATGGCCACATGGCGGCCGGCTTTTGACAATTTGGCAATTTCAGCGGCTTTGTCTTCGGGGCGCATATCAGCAATCACATCATCAATCCCTGCCTGCTTGGCCACAACCGCAGCAGTTTCAGGGTTATCGCCCGTCATCAACACAGTTTTAACGCCGCGTTTGTGTAACATCGCCACTGCTTCAGCTGATTCAGGCCGGATGGTATCAGCCAATGCAATCAGCCCCAATACTTTACCAGCTTTCGCCAGCCAGATCACCGTGCGCCCGCCTTCGCGCATTTTAATCGCCATATCGCGTTGTTCTTCGGTTGTGTCATCAGAAACAAACCGCGCGCGGCCCATGCGGAAATCAACATCGTCAATTTCTGCCTGAATGCCCTCGCCAGCGGTGGCATGGGTTTGACCGGGTTTTTTGATGTCAATGCCGCGTTCACGCGCCGCTGTTAACACCGCAACCCCAAGCGGGTGTTCGGTGCCTGACTGCACTTGTGCCGCAAGCGCCAAAAACTCATCCTCGGGCAGATCAAAGCTTTTCATATCAACCACTTTGGGTTTGCCCATGGTCAGGGTGCCGGTTTTGTCAAACACAACAGTGTCAACACCGCGCGCCCGTTCAAGGGTGATAATAAAATACCTTCTCGCGCACCCGCACCCGTGCCAGCCACCAAGGCGGTTGGCGTAGCAAGGCCCAGCGCACAAGGGCAGGCAATAACCAGAACTGCAATTGTCGCAACCAGCGCGGTTTCCACGGTTCCGCCAACCAGCAACCAAGTGCTAAAGGTAATAATTGCAATCACCACAATCACCGGCACAAAAATAGCACTAACCCGATCAACCAGCTTTTGGATCGGCGCTTTGCCGACTTGGGCTTCTTCAACCATCGACGCAACCCGCGCCAAGGTGGTATCTGCACCAACCTTAAGGGTTTCAATCTGCAAGACACCGCCACCATTAATGGCCCCAGCAATCACCGGATCCTCAAGCTTTCGCAGAACCGGCATGGATTCGCCTGTTATCAGGCTTTCGTCCAGCTCGCTTTCACCCGAAACAATCTTCCCGTCGACAGGCACACGCCCGCCGGGGCGCAGCAAGACAACATCGCCAATGCGCACTGCCTCAATCGGGGTTTCAATTTCTTCGCCATCTTTTAAAACAGTGGCAATCGAGGGCCGCAAGCCCAGCAATTCGCGCAATGCCGCACTGGCAGACCGTTTGGCACGGCTTTCCATAAATTTACCAACTAGAATCAGGGTGATCACAATCGCTGCTACTTCGAAATAGAGCTGGCCCATCGCTTCCATGCCCATGGTCACAACCCGCCATAGACTATAGAAAAACGCCGCTGATGTGCCCATGGCCACCAGCACGTCCATATTGGCCGCGCCGTTGCGAAGCGCCTTGTAAGCGCCGATATAAAACCGACGCCCGATGATAAACTGCACGGGAAACGCCAGCGCCAATTCCTGATAAGGCGTTAAGTGATAGCCAAGCTCGGAAATCATCGAGAACATTTGCCCCAACAGTGGCAGCGATAAAACAATCGCCGCGATCAGCTCCCATTTCTCAAGTCGAAGCTTAGCTTCGCCTTGTTCTAGTGAAGCCGCTTCTTTTTTGAGGGTTGCGGTATATCCGGCTTCTTCGACAATTTTGGCCAAAGTCGCTGCATCGGTTTTTGCAGGGTTGAATTCAATCGTTGCCATTTCAAGCGCCAGATTGACGTTGGAGCTTAACACGCCATCCGCAGCGCCTAATGCTTTTTCGACCCGACCGGAACAGCTTGAACAAGTCATGCCGCCAATATCAAACTTCACCACACTGTCGTCGGTTGGTGCCTGAAACGTAGCTGGATAGCCAGCATCGGTTACAATTTTGGCAATTTCTTCGGGGTTGGTTTTTTGCGGGTCAAAACTGACGCTGGCGTTTTCCAGCACCAGATTGACACTTGAACTGCCAACGCCAGCCACACCGGCCAGCGCTTTTTCGACCCGGCCAGAACAACTGGCGCAGGTCATCCCAGCAATATCAAATTTTAAGGTTTCGAGCGTGCCATCATTAGTTGTGCCAGCATCAGCAACCGGTTCAGATTGCGAATTCGCGGCTAGTTCAGAGACGTTTTTTTTTTCGAAGCTGGTCTCATACCCTTTGTCTTCAACAATTTTTAATACTGAATTTTGGGAGATTAGATCAGGGTCAAAACTGATAATCGCTTTAGCGTCGTCAAGGCTTATCTCAACGTCCAACACGCCTTTTGCCTCGCTCAAGGCCTTTTCTACTTTACCCGAGCAGCCCGAGCAGCTCATGCCGGCGATGCCGAATTCGATATTTTGTGTTATTGCCATTGTCTGATTCCCCTTTTGGTTGGGGTGTAGATAGTGCTTCCAGTGACTGGAAGGTCAAGGCCTATTTAAAAAATTTCTTTCAATCCTCGTGCGGCCTTGGCAAAATCCTGTAAAAACAGCCGGAGAAACCTATGATTTCACCCAATTATGCAACTTTGCTCGACGCAGAAATTCATGCTTATCTTGAATTTAACGCGGGATTCATGCCCAGCGAGCCCAGCCTTTCGAACATTCGCAAAGCCTATTTGAATTTTTGCGAGGCGATCCAGCCGGACTTGCCTGAAATCCGTTTTAGCGATGGCATAACCGGCGGTGTGCCAACACGGCGTTATGTTGGCAAAGATCAGCAAGCTTTGGTGGTCTATTTCCATGGCGGCGGGTTTGCGCTTGGCAATCTGGAAAGCCATCATGCTATTTGCATGGAAATCTGCGATCAAACCAAACTGGATGTTTTATCGGTTGATTACCGGCTTTCGCCAGAACACCCTTTTCCGGCACATTTTGATGATGCAATGGCCGTAACAAACGCGCTTGACGGAAAATTAATCCTGATGGGGGATAGTGCCGGTGGCACATTGGCGGCCTCGGTTGCGATGCGATTGCGGCGCAAAATTCACGGGCTGATGCTTGTCTATCCGTGGCTGGACAAGCCGGGTGAACATGGCAGTTTTAGCGAGCATGCCGAAGCGCCGGTTTTAACCGCTCAAGCAGTGATGGATTTTGAGACTTTACGGTTGAACGGTCAGGCCAGCCCAGCTTCAACGGATTATTTTCCGCTTTTGAGCGATGATTTTAATGATCTTCCGGCCAGCTATGTTTCGGTGGCCGAATGTGACCCGCTGAAAGACGAAGGCGTGTTGTTTAATACATTGCAAATATTTTCAGGCGGCGACAGCGTGTTGATGGAGGAGGCTGGGCTGATGCATGGCCATCTGCACGCGCGCCATCATTCCAAACGTGCGGCCGAAGCGTTTCAACATATTGTGGAGGGGCTAAAAAACCTCTCGCAATGGCAAAAACCGTAAAAGTGCAAAGCCTGCCGTTGGCGGTGGCCTCACTACGTTCGGCAAACGGGGGCTGTCTGCCCCCTCGCGACCTGGCGTCGCTCCCCCCGAGGATATTTTTTCAATTTAGAATGGCGTTTGATTTCCTGTCTTGGCCTCGGTGCCAAGCATGGGTATAAGCGGCACAAACGGAGGCGCCCCATGCGTATTGCAACCCAGACCCGCAAAACTGCGGAAACCGATATTACTGTGGAAATCAATCTTGATGGCGCGGGTATCTATGACAACCAGACCGGCATCGGGTTTTTTGACCATATGCTGGATCAATTGTCGCGGCACTCGCTGATTGATATGAAAATCCGCGCGACCGGCGATTTGCACATTGACGATCACCACACCGTTGAAGACGTGGGCATTGCGCTTGGCAAAGCACTGGTTGAGGCCGTGGGTGATAAGCGCGGCATCCGGCGGTATGGCGAATGCCACCTGCCGATGGACGAAACCTTGGTGCGCGCCGCGCTTGACCTGTCGGGGCGGCCGTTTTTGGTGTGGGATGTTGAGATGACCGCCAGCAAAATCGGCGCGTTTGACACCGAACTGGTGCGCGAGTTTTTCACGGCTTTAGCCATGAATGGTGGCATCACCCTGAATGTGGCCAAGCTGAACGGCATCAACAGCCACCACATTGCGGAATCGGCGTTTAAAGCGGTGGCGCGCGCCTTGCGGGTTGCGCTGGAAGTTGACCCGCGCAAATCTGACGCGGTGCCGTCAACCAAAGGCACACTTTCGGAATGACCTGCGTTATTGTTGATTATAACAGCGGCAACCTGCGTTCTGCCGCCAAAAGCTTTGAGCGGATGGCCCTTGAGACCGGTGATAGCATTATTGTGTCCTCGGACCCCGATGTGGTTGCCAAAGCCGACCGTATTGTGCTGCCGGGGGTGGGTGCGTTCAAGGATTGCCGCGATGGCTTGGGCGGCTATACTGGTTTGTTTGAAGCCATCGAGGCGCGAGTTATCACCGATGGCGTGCCGTTTCTGGGCATTTGTGTTGGCATGCAGCTGATGGCCACGCGGGGGCGCGAACACGGGCATGACACCGCGGGGTTTGACTGGATTGCGGGTGAGGTTGTCGAATTTACGCCCAATGACCCAACCCTGAAAGTCCCGCATATGGGCTGGAATGAATTGGTGATTGATGCCCCGCATCCGGTGCTTTTGGGTATCAATTCCGGCGACCACAGCTATTTTGTGCACTCATATCACCTTGCAGCAACCAACCCCGCGCATGTGATCGCCCATACGGAATATGGCGGCAACCTGACGGCAATGGTGGCGCGGGATAATCTGGTTGGCACGCAGTTCCACCCCGAGAAAAGCCAGCAAACCGGCTTGCGGTTGATCGGTAATTTTTTGCGGTGGAAGCCGTGATGGTGGGTGCGAGCACCCACCCTACAAGAACCGCGTCATCCTAGGGTGGGTGCTCGCACCCACCACCCACATTTGTAGGGTGGGCTTCAGCCCACCACCCGCATTTAAGTTGCCAACCTACCACCCCGCCCGTATCGTCGCGATAAATGTGGTGGGCGTAGACTAGGTGGAAGAAATTGAACAGTTTTTCATAGAATACGAAAAAACTCTGATAGGTTTGGTCGCTATCGCAACGTTGGTCGGGTTCGCGTGGGCTGCTATCATGGTTTACGTCAAGTTTATTAAGCCCAAAGACATACCATCTAAAGCCACCCCCGAACCCACCGTCAAAATGACCCTTGACCAATTCGAGGCCCGCACCCAAGCCAAAATCGACCACGCCCTTGCGGAACGTGACGCTACCGCGCCTGAAAACCTGACCCTCAAAAATGCCCAAATCGCCACCCTGCGCGACCGCCTTGCGAATGCCGAACAATCTTTTGCAGAGCAACTGGAATTTGTCGCTGATCTGGAAAAACGCCTTGACCGCGAAGGCAACACAGCGGGCGGCGATGCCCTGCAAAATGCCAAAGACGCGCTAGAGGCTGGCGACACCAAAGCCGCCCGGAAATTCTTTAAAAACATCAAAGCCGAAAAAGCCCTCGACGTTGACGCCTCCGCCCGCGCCAGCTTTGCGCTGGGCGAAATCGCTGAACAAGACGTGCGCTGGAAAGATGCGTTTGAGCATTATCAGGAGGCCAGCCGCTTAAAGCCCTGTTTTGATCACCTGATCCATGCGCAGAATATGGCCCTTAATATGGCTGATTACCAAGTTGCCCAAAGCCTTGGCCAAGATGCTTTGGACGCAGCAGAACTCGAATTTGGAAGAAATTCTGAGCAATATGGAACAGCCCTCAACGATCACGCAGTGACCCTGAAAAGCACCGGCAGGTTTAAAGAAGCAGAGCCGTTGTTTCGTCAAGCGCTGGAAATCACGCAGCAGGCTTTGGGCGAGGAGCATCCCGATTTTGGCACCCGCCTCAACAACCTCGCGGGGCTGCTGGAAAACACCGGCAGGTTTGAGGAGGCAGAACCGCTGTATCGCCAAGCGCTGGAAATCACGCAGCGGACTTTGGGCGAGGCGCATCCGAGTTTTGGCACCCGCCTCAACAACCTTGCGGGACTGCTAGAAGCACCTGCAGGTTTGATAAGGCAGAGCCGCTGTATCGCCAAGCCGTCGATATTCTGGAAAAATCACTAGGGCCGGAGCATCCGACCACAAAAACCGTCAAAACCAATCTTGAGCGTTTATTAACCAATCTCCCCCCGAAAAATTAACTTTTGCGCGGCTTATGGAAAAATTACGGAAAACTTATACAAAAATTACATCTGTTTTGATGGATTCCCCCCAAAGGTTAACACACCCCGTAGGGTGCGTGGTCCCCACGCACCGCAACACAAAACCGCCCTGCCATCTAACCCGGATGCAGGCCTCCCCGCATCCGGTTAATATCAATTAACCCGGGTCCAGACCTGCCCTCGGCAGAACACCGCAACGCAGCCCTCGACCTCAAGACTGTCGCCATTCAAGCTCATACTGGCACGATAAGTTTTATCGTCATCCGGTGCCCATATCTGACCGCGACGCCAGCGGTTTTCACCTCGGGCCTGCATGTCCCAAATGATCGGCTTGCCGATATTGTCTGCCGTGGCTCCAGCAAATGCAGCAGTAATTGTGCCGCAAACCAGCGCGGCATTGCCATCACAAGCCCCGATTTCAACGTGCAGGTACGCGCCGTCATCGCTGACCGCGGTTTGCCATGTGCCGTTGATTTCTTGGGCCGAGACGGTTAATGGCAGCGCAACCAATGCCGTTATTGCTATGATTTTTTTCATTATATCTCTCCTGTTGGGTGGCCAAATGATAGCGATATGCAAAATCCGGTCAATGGTGACGTAATGGCAGCTTGCAGCTTGGCGGATTTGCGCTAAAAAGCGAGCAAAGCTTTGGAGGCAAACATGATCCTGTATCCCGCGATTGACCTAAAAGACGGCAACTGCGTGCGCCTGAT
Source organism: Rhodobacterales bacterium (assembly GCA_003228875.1). Classification (GTDB taxonomy): domain Bacteria; phylum Pseudomonadota; class Alphaproteobacteria; order Rhodobacterales; family Rhodobacteraceae; genus UBA3077. The sequence continues at coordinate 8,739 of QIGK01000077.1, read as the reverse complement.
AAAAGGCGAGATGGACCGCGCCACGGTGTTTAATGACAACCCCGCCGCGCAGGCGTTGGAGTTCCAGAATGCCGGTTGCGAATGGCTGCATCTGGTGGACCTGAACGGCGCGTTTGCTGGCGAGCCGGTGAATGCAGAACCGGTTGAGGCGATTTTGAAAGCCTGCTCCATTCCCGCCCAGCTTGGCGGTGGCATTCGGGAAATTTCCACCATAGAACGCTGGCTTTCCAAAGGCTTAGCGCGGGTTATTCTGGGAACTGTTGCTTTGCGTAACCCCGACCTGGTGCGCGAGGCCGCGCGTTTGTTCCCGCGCCAGGTTGCCGTCGGCATTGACGCGCGGGGCGGAAAAGTTGCGGTTGAAGGCTGGGCGGAAACATCGGATGTGACCGCGCTTGAATTGGCAAAGCAATTCGAGGATGCAGGGGTTGCAGCGATTATTTATACCGACATTGATCGGGATGGCGCCATGCAGGGGCCAAATGTTGCGGCCACGGCGGCGCTGGCCAATGCGGTTAGCATTCCGGTGATTGCCTCGGGCGGGGTGTCGTCGATGGATGACCTTCGCGATCTAAAAAATAGCGGCGCGCCGCTGGATGGTGCAATTTCTGGACGGGCGTTGTATGATGGGGCTATTGATGTCACGGCGGCTGTGGCGTTGTTGAAAGGTTAGAGCGCGATGGTTTTTGTCATCATATTACTGCTTAGCCTTCCCCTTAGCCTGCCTGCAATTTTTGCATTTCGCGGGATTGGATCGCCTTTACCAAAGCCATTTATGTTAATGCGAAACAAACCCGCTGCGATAGGTGTAATACTGGTTCTCATTTTGGCACTCGCCACATCTTTCTCACTTGCTTTATACGTATTAGCGCTTTGCAACGGAGGCCTGAACAACTCTGTAACTTGTATTCGTATCCCTCATTCTTTCGGCAGGTTGGCACTTCAAGTTTGGATATTTGGCTTGCTCTACCTCCCGTCTATCGGCCTTCCGGCTCTGATCTGTTATGCTGCGGCCGAGTATTTAACCCGCACAGGAATGAAACGAGCCAAAATTGCTTAAAACCCGCATCATCCCATGCCTTGATGTCAAAGATGGCCGCGTTGTCAAAGGCATCAACTTTGTTGATCTGGTTGACGCGGGCGACCCTGTGGAATCTGCCAAGGCTTATGATGCCGCAGGCGCAGACGAACTGTGTTTTCTCGACATCGCCGCCACCCTTGAAAATCGTGGCACCATGTATGACGCGGCGCGGCGCACGGCCGAACAGTGCTTTATGCCCTTGACCATTGGTGGCGGGGTGCGCGGGCCTGATGATGTGCGAAAATTGCTTTTGGCCGGGGCGGACAAGGTCTCGTTCAATTCAGCAGCGGTGGCCAACCCTGATGTTATCGCCGCCAGTGCCAATAAATTTGGCAATCAGTGCATTGTGGTCGCGATTGACGCCAAAACCGTCAGCCCCGGCAAATGGGAGATTTTCACCCATGGCGGCAGCCGCGCCACCGGCATTGATGCGGTTGAATTTGCCCTGTTAATGGAGGGCAAAGGTGCGGGCGAAATCTTGCTGACAAGCATGGACCGTGACGGCACCAAATCAGGTTTTAACCTGCCTCTGACCCGCGCCGTGGCCGATGCGGTGCGCATTCCGGTGATTGCCTCGGGCGGGGTTGGCACGCTGGATCATTTGGTAGAGGGTGTGACATTGGGGCATGCATCTGCGGTGCTGGCAGCCTCGATTTTTCATTTTGGCACCTATACGATCAAACAAGCTAAAGCTCACATGCAGGAGGCCGGGGTTCCGGTGCGGATATAATGGCAAATGTTTTAACACGACTGGCACGAACAATTGAAAGCCGCAAAGGATCGGATGAAAGAAGATCTTATGCTGCCAAGCTGTTTGCGCGCGGACCGGAAAAATGTGCAGAAAAATGAGGCCATCATTGCCGCAGTGAAAGATGACAAAAAAAACCTGACCGAGGAAGCCGCTGACGTGCTGTTTCATCTACTGGTGATGCTGTCGTCTCGGGATATAAAATGGGATGATGTATTGGAGGAATTGAAACGTCGTGAGGGCGTTTCCGGCGTCACCGAAAAGCAATCCCGCTAATCTTAACCATGCCCCCCCAGGCGGCTGCCTACGGCTTGGGAATTGGTTAGACAACGCTACCCAGAAAAATAGGTGTGATGTCGATGCTTAAAAGTTTTTGCTATTCGCATATCCAGCCTGAATAACTTTTTTAGCATCGCTATAAATTTCATTCACGATGTCAGCCGCAGGCATAATCTTGCGTGCCAGCCCGACGCCCTGCCCTGCCCATAGTGACATCGCCTCCACATCTCCGGTTGTGCCTGAACTCGGCGTGTAGCTTTGGTATCGAAGCACCGGTTCACCATCGGGTTTGTGGCCTATGATTTCTCCAGCATTTGGGCGCTCACTCGTTAACGGATGTCCGGCGGATTTCCATTTTTGTGCAGTCGAATTTGACAATGTCCGATGCGGCGCATTTGGCCACTTCACATAATAAAGATCATTGTGCCATTCGGTCTGGCTCTCGGATGCGTTCAGGATGCCTTGTTGATAGGTCTCGTGAATTGCCACTTCTTCGCTTGCCAAAAACCGCGTTCCGATCCATGCGGCCGATGCGCCAAGCATAAGCACAGCAGCCAAGCCGCGCCCATCAGCAATGCCCCCCGCAGCAACAACCGGCACATCAACAGCATCAACAACTGCGGGGATAAGCGCCATCGTTGCAACATTCCCCCATACATGGCCACCCGCTTCCCAGCCTTGCGCAACGATTATGTCTGCACCCGCATCAACGGCCTGTTTAGCCTCATCGGCTGTGCCGACACTGGCCAAGACAATCAATCCACCATCTTTGGCGGTTTTGATCGCCGATGGTTCATGCCCCCAGAAAAGCGACACCGCAAAAACATTTTCCTGAATACAGGTTTCTAACAATTCCTGATAAGGGAAAGCCAAGTTTACATTAACCGCAAAATTTAGATCGGTCAGCGCGCGGACCTGCGCAATTCCGAACCGAACCCTTTCAACTGGTTGACCCCATAGCGGGATCGTACCGAAGCCGCCAGCGTTGGAGACAGCGGCGACAAACTCGGGACCAGTCGCGCCACCCATCGGGGCTGAAAGGATCGGTTTTTCGATGTTCAACATGCTGCAAAGCTCGGATTTCAACTTCAATTCCTCCATTGGCGAATACATGGAATCACGTTTTATTTGGCCAGCCTAAGGCAAACCAATCAACTGCTAAAGCGTTATGTATTGGCGAAGGGTTTATCTAAGGTCAGGATATTCAGGACTTTAACGCCAAACATCCAGTTCAAAAGAAAACCCCGCCAAAAATGACGGGGTTTACTAGCAATCAACGGGCCAACACAGACCGGTTTTTTTATTATGCAGCCGCAGCTTGTGCCTGACGCTCGGATTCCTCACGCGACAGCGCCACGCTGGTACGAACGCCTCGACCAACAAAAGACATCATGCCCGAAACACAGCGTTCATTTGGGTCGATACCGGCGCACATCAGCACCTCGCGCCCGTCGCGTGAACGTGCCCAGCGGGCAATCACTTCGGTGCCGTTACCGTATTTTTTATCATCCGCAATCGCGTCATCCAGTGCTGCCAGCACAACGGCGGCAAACAGTTTTTGGGCGCGGGCGCCCTGGTCATTGGCGTAAGCGGTTGAATCAACGAAATCGAACATCTCGCCGCTCCTTCTTATAATTCACATGGTGTGCAGTGCAATATGCCCATTTTTGGTCACATAAGTAGTGCAAATTCTGCATATCTGGCATGTTCAATACGCATACCGAGCAGCAAAGTCAACAAATATCCTAAGCAATTGGTAATTATTTTGTCCAAATGGTCAACCAGATTTTTCCACAACCCGTTGTTAACACGGAGTATTCACAAAAAATTCATAATGCCTTAAGAGAACGCACTCCAGCACACCACATGTCGAAAACGCAATTTAGCAGGCCTTGACCTTTGCCTGATCTTACGAAAACAGTGGCCCTTAGAAGGATTAAAAATGCCGTCTCAGCCCAATTCCAACCAAAAACCACCCGAATCCCCTGATAATTTCACGGCAATCTGGTGGATTCTATTCTCAGTCGTGACCTCCAGCGCTATGACAATCGGAGTGCGCGACATTTCTAGCCAGCTTGGCAGCAACATAATCGTGTTCCTTAGGGCCAGCGTTTCAACAGCGCTGATTATTGTTGCAATTATCCTTTTTGCAAAACTTAGAAAACAATTAAAATTCAGCAAACCGTGGCTCCATCTGATCCGTGGCGCATTGATTGCTTTTTCTACCCAGCTCGGGTTTTATTCGATCAGTAATCTACCGCTTTTAACGGTCACTGTGTTGTTTTTTCTGGCGCCCATTTGGGCAACGCTATTGGCCATTCTGTTCCATGGAGAAAAGGTCGGACCACGTCGTATTGCTGCAATAGCAATTGGATTTATCGGCGCAGTGGTCATTCTGCGTCCCGGATTTGGCGTGCTGCATCCAGCGATGTTAACGGCGATGGCCAGCTCTATGTTATTTGCCCTTGCCCTGACAATGTCGCGCGGTCTGGCCCGGGCTGACGGTGCATTTTCTACTTATTTTTCCTCGGTTGTGATCACGGTTTTGGTGACCCTGCCTTTTGCTCTACCGGTTTTTGAAATTCCGGCATCCCCACGGGCATGGATTGCCGGCGCAGTGATAGTGGTGGCCGGTGCCGCGCGCGGCTATGCAGATATCGAAGCCTATCGGCTGGGCGAGGCGGGAATATTGGCGCCAATCACCTATTTGCGGTTGGTTTTTATCGCCGGAGCTGCCTATTTTATGTATTCGGAAATCCCCGATATGCCCACCATCATCGGCGCTGCCATCATCATCAGCGCCACGCTTTATATCGCCCAGCGCGAAACCAAACTGCGACGCGAACGGCTGAAATCAAAATGATTTGCGCGCGTTCAGGGCAGCAGTAATGGTACCTTCATCCAGATAATTCAGCTCTCCACCAATCGGCACCCCCTGCGCCAATGAGGTAATCCGAACCCCCTGCCCCTCAATCTGATCCGCAATATAATGCGCTGTGGTCTGACCATCGATGGTGGCGTTCAGGGCCAGAATAACCTCGGCAATGCCTTCTTCTTTGACCCGACGCGACAGGACCGGAATGCGCAATTCCTCAGGCGTAATGCCATCCAGTGCTGACAAAACCCCGCCCAACACAAAATATCGGCCACGAAACACCGAAGCCTGCTCCATCGCCCAAAGATCCGCAACATTTTCAACAATGCAAAGCATGGTTTGGTCGCGTTTCGGGCTGGCACAAATCTCGCAAATTTCTGAGGTTGAGATATTGTTGCAAAGCCTGCATTCGCGGACATTCTGCACCACATCCACCATCGCCCGCGCCAAAGGTTCCATAACATTTGATTTCTTGCGGATCATGGTCAACACGGCACGGCGCGCCGAACGCGGTCCAAGCCCCGGCAGCCGCGCCATCATATCTATCAGCCGTTCAACTTCGTGACCGCCCGCCATTTAGAATGGCAATTTCATTCCGTCAGGCAGGTTCAGCCCTTCGGTAATTTTACCCATCTCGGCGGCAGCGGCCTCGGATGCTTTGGCCTGCACGTCTTTGATGGCCGCCAAAATCAAATCTTCAACCACTTCGCGGTCATCGGGGTTAAACAGGCTGGGATCGATGGACAGGGATTTCAGCTCTCCTTTGCCATTGGCAGTGGCCTTGACCATGCCTGCACCGGATTCGCCTTCAACAATGGTATCAGCGATTTTTTCCTGAATACCAGCCATATCAGCCTGCATTTGTTGTGCCTGTTTCATCATTTTGGCCATATCGCCAATCTGCCCTAAACCTTTTAGCATATAACTGCCCTTTCAGATGTTTCGACCTAAGAATAAACAGCGCGCAACCGGAATTCAATGCGTGGAATGCATTTTGAAAACCAAGGTATTTCTACCTTGCCACCTGTTTCACGCAAGGCTATATCAGCGGCAACCACAAGGACGGCGAGTTGGCGGAGTGGTGACGCAGCGGATTGCAAATCCGTGTACACGAGTTCGATTCTCGTACTCGCCTCCAATGTTTTCAATGGGTTATGCTTCTGTTCATTCATTGGGGTATCACTCCTAGTATCAGTTTCATGTTCTGCGCTTGTTCTGTTCTTTGCTATCTGCGCTTTGCTGCAGCTTGCCGCGCCCTTGTTATTTGCCTTGCCTCCCCTGCATACTTGATAATCATCTCTTTTGACGTGTGGCCGCTGTAGCTGGCGATTTCGTCATCCGTACAACCCACCCATGCCAATTCCATCACGCCACGATAGCGAAGGGCATGCTGATCGTAGGTCATTAAACCCAGCCGCTTGCGCTCTCGCACCATCACGCGGGCCATTGCGTGATAGTCCATCTTAGAACCATCAGAGCGGGTCAGAATGTGCCGCGCCGGATGCGGGGCAAAGCCTAGATCAGACTTTGCCGTATTCAGCGCGCGTTTCAGAATCCCAGTACAAGGTAACAGTAGTTGCTTATTTGTCTTGTTCTGGCGCAGCTTGAGAGCTTCCCCATCATAGTCGCCCCATGTAAAGCCCACCCAATCACCGGGACGCTGGACGCTGCCCACGCCGATTTCAAATATCAGCAAGGCAAAAGGTTTGGCCTCAGCCCGCATTAGATCGACCGCCCGATCAGTCCAAGGGACGTGCGGTTTTTTGCGGGCCTCGGGAACATTCAGCTTGTCTAGCCCTTTGAATGGATTGTCTTTGCGCCATCCGATTCGCATTGCCCGCTTTGACAACATGCTTAGAGCGGTGGGAATATAGTTTGCGAAGCGAACGCGGTGGTCGTTGGCCTCCATCGCCTTGTATGTATCTGCAACGGTCAAGCGTTTAATATCCTGACCGCCAATCTTTTCATTAAGATATTCAAAAACTGGCTCTAGGTCTCGGCGATACCGAATGGACTTGCTTGCCCAAAAGTCTGTTTCACGCAAATCTTTGATAAGTGCAGACCAAGACATTTTCGCCTCAGCGCGCCGGCCGCTCAGAATTTCCCAATACTGACGGTCAAATTCAGCTGTGCCCTGTTCAGCGGTGATGCGTGTCAGTTTGCCCTTAATCCGCACATAGATGCGGCCTGATGGATGATTCCAGAGATATTTTTTCACGGCACCCAATCCAAATCAGCCATGCCGTCAGCGGCGTCACCTCTGGCAATCGTTTGGAGTTGCTCGATATCCCAACGCTCATAGCCGCCGATATTTGTGGGTTTAGGCAACACGCCGTCATCTACCAATCCGCGAAACTCCGCAGGTTTCAAATCCAACAGAGCTGCAGCTTTCTTGTCACCGGCAAAGAGTGGAGTGGCGATGGGCATTAGTCTCTTCCCCAAATCGGATAACCCTTGCTGTCAAAGCCCGGGGATTTATTCAGGCTCGAAAGCTGAAAACCAACCTCAAAGAATTTTAGGCTCAATATCTCGCGCGTGGTACTTATGTGCCCCTTGATTGTGGAGTGCCTAGCATTGTCAAAAGGATCGCCACGGAACGGAACAACGATTTCGCCAACCGGCTTTTTGTTCTCTGTTTTCCATCTGACCAATTCCGCAAGTACCTTGAAATCGTTGATGCGCAGATGAAAAACGTGTTCACTAAACCATATCGCTGCGCCCTCCACACCCAATGCCTCAACCCGATCAAACAAGAAAGCCAGCACTTCCTCCAAGGTTTCACCTTCAAAAATTGCCTTAAAGCCATCAAGGCCAATGTTCTGGTACCAAGGCCAAGACTTCTCGAATGAAGGGCAAAACGGTATTGCACCGAAACGCTTAACGCGCTCCGCAGCCTGCCCCGGCGAGTCGCTAGACAACAGAGCGATTGTGACGCGCGCCGCGTCTAGGGAAGTCATATGGGGCGCGTTGACGCCCCTTGCGCCGGTTGTCAACAGGCCTGCCTCCTTTAAGAACCTTGTGTAGGTGATCATTGTTTTATGGGGAACGTTGAACACGTGGGCCATAGCGTCGATAAATGCAGCAGATTTCATAAATCTATTTGTATGTGATTCACAAAGACTATGCAACGTCTTTTTGTATTAAATACATTAAGACTTATTTTTCTCCATCATTTCGCACTGATCAATCAAATCAGAGGCCATTTTCACTACCATTTCCAGCACCCTTCCTATGCCCCGATGGTCCATTTTCACGCTACCGTTGTCATTGTCAAACGCACATAAAGCAACGGCAATTAGATCGCGCAAGCTTCGAGGAAGGAAAATCCACGCTTTACGCAAAAACTATTGACGCGATAAAAAACATGCTAGAAAGTTTATTCCCGAGAACGATGGTGGATCAGGTGTTCGCCTAAAGAAAGAAAAACAATGAATGAAATATTGCCGGATATATTGAGACATGTGCGACTAATGTCCGCTGAAATAGCTTCATCAAACTTATCTCTTGCAGACAAAACATTTCTTGAACGGCTGACAATGCAAGGCAATGCGAGTAACTGGAACGATTCCGATAAGCGAAAGTATATGCGAATAGCTAACCAATTTGTTAATCCTAAATAGGCTGACCCCACCTTTCGACGTGCCAGCCTTGCGCCGCGCCCTTATAGGAAATCATGGAATGCAGCCAGAGTTTGTGTTAATTTTCTAGATGTTTAATGTATCTAAGGAGATTTACTATGGCATTTTTCGGTTTGTTTCG
>QIGK01000092.1 GCA_003228875.1 Rhodobacterales bacterium | reverse complement strand
AGAGCCGATCCAGAAAGAACCGGTCGTGGGAAATAATCACCGCGCAGCCTGCAAAATCCTCGATCGCGTCTTCCAGTGCGCGCAGGGTTTCCACGTCCAGATCATTGGTCGGTTCATCCAGTAACAGAACATTACCGCCGGATTTCAACAATTTGGCCATATGCACGCGGTTGCGCTCGCCCCCCGAAAGCATAGCCATGGTTTTTTGCTGGTCGCCGCCTTTGAAATTAAAGCTGGAACAATAGGCGCGCCCATTGATTTCCGCGTCGCCGAGTTTCACTACGTCCAGCCCATCCGCGATTTCTTCAAACACGGTTTTTTTGGCATCCAGCGCGTCGCGGGATTGATCCACATAGGACAATTCCACCGTTTCGCCGTATTCCACTGTGCCGCTATCCGGCTGTTCTTGGCCTGTCAGCATGCGAAACAGGGTTGATTTACCCGCGCCATTGGGGCCAATGACGCCGACAATACCACCGGCTGGCAGGCTGAAACTCAGGTTATCAATCAACAGGTTTTCACCGTAACCTTTGCTTAACCCCTCAACCTCGATCACCTTATTCCCCAGCCTTGGCCCGTTGGGAATGATAATCTGGGCTTTGCCAACCTTGTCGCGCTCCGAAGCATTGGCCAGATCATTATAGGCCGCGATTCGCGCCTTAGATTTGGCTTGGCGAGCCTTGGGCGATTGGCGCATCCATTCCAATTCCCGCTCCAACGTGCGCATTTTGGCTTTGTCGGATTTGGCCTCGTGCTGCATGCGCTTGGCTTTTTGTTCCAGCCATGCGGAGTAATTGCCTTCATAGGGAATGCCACGGCCACGGTCGAGTTCCAGTATCCAGCTGGTGATGTCATCCAGAAAATAACGATCATGCGTCACACATAAAATGGTGCCTTTGTAATCCATCAGGTGCTGTTGCAGCCAAGCGATGGTTTCTGCGTCCAGATGGTTGGTTGGCTCATCGAGCAGCAGCATGTCGGGGGCCTCCAACAGCAGCTTGCACAGGGCGACGCGCCGCGCTTCACCGCCTGACAGGGTATCGATTTCGGCGTCATCGGGCGGGCAGCGCAGGGCCTCCATGGCGATGTCGATACTGGCATCGAGGTTCCACAGATCGGCAGCGTCGATCTCGTCTTGCAGGGTGGCCATTTCATCAGCGGTTTCTTCGGAATAGTTCATCGCCAATTCGTTATACCGGTCAAGCGTGGCCTTTTTGCTGGCCACCGCCAGCATGACATTTTCACGCACATTCAGGTTTTCATCCAGCTTGGGTTCTTGGGGCAGATAGCCGATATTGGCACCCTCGGCGGCCCATGCCTCGCCCTGAAAATCTGTGTCCATACCGGCCATGATTTTCATCAAGGTGGATTTGCCCGAGCCATTGGGCCCAACCACACCGATTTTCACGCCGGGCAGAAAGGACAGCCGGATGTTTTCAAACAGTTTTTTGCCACCGGGATAGGTCTTGGACACGCCGTCCATGTGATAAACGTATTGGTATGATGCCATTTTGGTGGGTGCTCCTGATGGGATTCTTGTGTTAGGTGATTAGATAGCGAAATTGGACGAAAGGGGCAAATGGCTATGTTATTCGATAAGATGGGTATCAGTTACTATGATGTCATAGATGCAATAAGCGACGTTAAATCTGGAAAATTGGGTAAAAACAACTCAGCTTCAAAAACTACATACATTCTTTGCCCCGAAAAAAACGAACTCTGGGATTTAAAACCTGTCGTTGGGCTTTTGTTGGAACGGGCTGGAAGCCCCCTAAAGAAAGAAGATTGGGTTACAACAAAATTTCAAAACGACCTTCTTAATCTGGGGTTTGCTATCCTAAAGTTTGACGACATATTGGGTAGAAAGCTGGGAATGAAGGGGTGTGATCTTTCTGAGCTGAGTGCGCCTCATACAATTTTTTTCCCAAACAGGAGTTCATTGAGAAATGGTCTTTCACTCGAAGAAAGCGAATGTATTCTTCCAGACGGAAAAAAAATAACTGTCATATCGTGTCAACATGTCCGCAATAGTGCATTTGTAAAAGAAACTTTGCTTAATGCAAATGGGACCTGTGGTTCATGCGGGCAACGAGGCTTTCGGGCAAAAAACGGCTCACGGTTCTTGGAGGTCCACCACAAGACCTGGTTAAGCGAAAACGGGCCTGATATTCCTGAAAACATGGTGGCGCTTTGCCCAAACTGCCATAGGCAGGAACATCACGGAATAAAGCGCGTTTACCCCAAAAGAAATTGGATATGATGCAACCCCAAACCATCGGCCTGCTCGGCGGGTCATTCGATCCTCCCCATCTCGGCCATGTCCATATCACCAAACGGGCGCTTAAGCGGTTTGGTCTTGATCGGGTTTGGTGGCTGGTTAGCCCGGGTAATCCGTTAAAAGAAAACCCTCCGGCGGAGATGGCTAAGCGCATGTTGGCGTGTCGTGAGATTATGCAGCATCCACAGGTTGATATAACCGACATAGAGGCGCAGATCGGCACGCGGTATACGGCTGAAACCATTGCTGAGTTGCAAAAACGATACCCCCGCATAAAATTTGTGTGGCTGATGGGGGCTGATAATCTGGCCCAGTTCCATAAATGGCAGGATTGGCAATGGATTGCAGAAAACATAGCCATTGGCGTGCTGGCTCGCCCCGGCGAACAATTACAGGCCGGATTATCGCCTATGGCGCAGCGTTATGCCGATTACCGACTACCAAGCGCTCAAGCGGGGGCATTAGCGCGGGCTGTCCCGCCAAAATGGGCATTGCTTGGCGGGCCAATGCGCGATATTTCTTCAAGTGAAATTCGCAATAATGGCGAATGGGAATGATTGGGATAAAGTGATTTTATGAAAAGACGGGATTTTCTGGGGGGCGTTATTGCTGGCCTGCCACTGGCGGCCTACGGCGAGGTCCGCCCGCCAGCGCGCGCAGGGCGTCCGGTTCGGGTGCTGTCAATCAGCGATATTATCAACCAACACGGCATCGGTGATAAAACCGGATTTATGGTAATGGATCTGGCCACAGGGCGGGTGCTGGAACAGCATAACCCCGGCCTTGACCAGCCCCCTGCATCGGTAACCAAAGCCATCACCTCGCTTTATGCCGATGCAAACCTGCCCGCTGATTTCCGGTTTGAAACCCGCATTATCACGACCGGCCCGATTAACAATGGCCGCTTGCAAGGAGACCTGTTTCTGGTTGGTGGCGGTGATCCGCATCTGGATACAGACGCCTTGGCTGAACTGGCCCAACAGGTGGTATCCGCAGGCATTCGCAGCATTTCAGGGCGGTTCTATTATGTGGATACCGCCCTGCCAAAGATTGATTTTATTGATGCGGATCAGCCCGAGCAGGTTGGGTATAACCCGTCAATTTCCGGCCTGAACCTAAATTTTAACCGGGTTTATTTTGAATGGAAAAAGACCGATGGTTCTTACAGGGTAACCATGGAAGCGCGCGCTGCCAAATATCGGCCGGCGGTGACCACATCGGAAATGCAGATCGTAAATCGCAATGGGCCGATTTATGGCTATCGCCGTGAAGGTGGCATTGATTATTGGACTGTGGCGCGCAGTGCCTTGGGTAATGGCGGCGGCAGATGGCTGCCAGTGCGCGACCCGGGTGCTTATACGGCAAGTGTTTTCCGCACGCTCATGACTGGTTTCGGGGTGACGTTGCCGGTGCCGCGCCAGCGGGCGCGGGTCGCGCGGGGGAATGTAATTGCACGGCAATTCAGCCGTGATCTGCGCGGCATTCAGCGCAGCATGTTGTATTTCTCAACCAATCTAACCGCAGAGGTGCTGGGTATGAAGGCCTCCATGGCTGCTGGAAATCAGGTTTCCGGCTTACGGGCTTCGGCGCGGTTAATGTCGCGCTGGGCATCGGGGCAGGCGCGGCAAGGCAACCCAGATTTTTATAATCATTCCGGGCTGACTGACCAGTCAAAAATATCTGCCCAGCAGATGGCGGCAATACTGGCATTGCCCGACAGCCAGCGTGGCTTGGCAGGGTTGAACAAGCGCGTGCAATTGTTAACGCCGCGTGGTGATATTGCCACGGTGCCCGATGTTGAGGTTTATGCAAAATCCGGCACCTTGAATTTCACCCGTGGTTTGGCAGGATATATTGAACGACAGGGCCAAAACAAACTGGCATTTGCGATTTTTTCGGCTGATCTGGACGCACGCCGCGCGGCAGGCGATGCAGAGGAACGGCCAAGGGGTGCGCGAAGCTGGTCGCGAAATGCCAAAGCGTTTGAAAAAGCATTGTTATATCGTTGGGCAACCCAGTTTACTTAAAATACCCCCATACGACTTTATGCGGAACACAAAGCCGAGCGAAGCGAGGCCACCGCCAACGGCAGGCCGGCTTTGTTCAGAACTGTTGCCGCAAAATCTGCGCCTTTACAGTCTGTTTGTACCGAACTGAGCTGTCAAAAAGTCGAGAAAACTTCTGAGCTTTGGGGTGATCGCTCGGGTTGGCGAATAAAGCGCATTTAAGGGCAGTGGTTTTGGCGAAAACTGCTCCAGCACCCTGACCAGACGGCCAGCGATCATATCGGGCAAAAGCAGGGCTTCGGCTTGCAGCACGATGCCAACGCTGCCAAGGGCTGCGGCGCGCAGGGCCTGACCGCTATTGGTGGACATCGGGCCAGAAACCTGCACCGGAATAACTTCATCGTCGGGGCTTTGGATGGTGAATGACCAAGTGTCAAACGCGGCACCTGGATGGAAGCCCAAGCAGGCATGGGCGGTAAGATCCTTTGGGTGTGACGGTGTGCCATGTTGCGCGAGGTAATCGGGCGTTGCGCAAGCAACCAGCCTGTATGGGGCCAGCTTGCGCGCCATCAGGCCGCTATCTGGCAGCGTGCCGGTGCGGATGACCACATCGTATCCTTCCTCCAGCAGATCAAGGACACGATTGTTGAGCGTCATCTCCACCCGCACTTCGGGGTTGGCGTTAAGGTAGTCTGGCAATACAGGGGCAAGGCAGGCGGACCCAAAGATTGCAGGCGCACCGATCTTAAGCACGCCGCGCGGCACTGAGCGCATCAAGGCGACGCTTTCATCAGCCGCTTCTAATTCGGCTAGGATGGTTTTTGATCGTTCATAATATATACGCCCCGCTTCGGTCAGTGAATGGCGTCGGGTTGTGCGGTTGATCAACTGGGTTCCCAGGTGATCCTCAAGCGCGCGTACATGGCGACCGATCATCGGTGCGGTCATGCCTAATGGCTCTGCCACCGCTGCAAATGATCCGGCTTCTACAACCCGAACAAAAACTGCTATGCACTTTAGTCTATCCATTCAATACCTCACATACTGAGTGTATGCCAAAACTAATCATTTATCACAATAAGAAACCGAATAAAAAAGGGCATGATTTAAACAAAGGAGAAATAATCATGAAAGTAGCAATTATCGGACCCGGCAACATGGGCCTTGGTATCGCCCGTCTGCTGGTCGCCAAGGGCCATACCCGTAGCGCTCGCTCATAAGGATTTGCAGGTTGCCACACGACTGGCTGCCGAGATTGGCAGCAACGCGCAAGGCGCAGATATCGCCAGTGCTGTTTCTGACGCGGATATTGTGATCCTCGCTACGCCGTATGATTCAGCAAAAGCGGCACTTAAAGAGGCGGGGGATCTGACGGGTAAAGTGCTGGTTGACCTAACCAATCCGATCACGCCGGATTATATGGCTTTGACGATTGGTCACACAACCTCGGCAGCCGAAGAAATTGCCAAGCTTGCCCCGGGCGCACATGTTGTGAAGGCATTTAATACGGTGTTCTGGCAGGCGCTGCCATTTGATGCTCGGCGCAACAGCCCCGCCGTTCAGGTTCTGCTTGCCGGGGATGATGCTGATGCAAAGAAAACAGTTTCCGAAATGGTCACGGAGCTTGAGTTTGAGGCCATTGATGCAGGGCCGCTCACCAATGCCCGTTATATTGAGCCGGTTGGAGAGCTTAATATCCAGCTTGGATATGCGCTCGGCTGGGGGACCGCTATTTCTCCGGCTTGGGTTCGGTTGGCGGAACAGGGACAAGCAGCGTGAAGCTTGATAAAGCCACAGCGCTGGTCACCGGTGCCAATCGGGGGCTGGGGCGATCAATCGTCTCAGCCCTTGTGAAGGCTGGGGTGCCGCGCATTTATGCAGGTGCGCGCCGCTCGTTCCAACCACCTGATTTCGGGTCAAAAACATCTGTCTTGCCGCTCAAACTCGACATTACCGACAATGCTCAGGTTGCCCGCGCGGCGTCGCAAGCATCGGATGTAACTTTGCTGATCAACAATGCCGGGCTTCTGCCGCGCGGTGGCGCGATGTCGGTGTCCGAAAAAGACCTGCATGCAGCCATGGAGGTAAACCTGATGGGCACATGGCAAATGGCCCGCGCTTTCGCACCTGTGATTGAGGCAAACGGGGGTGGTATTATCGTTAATATCCTCAGCTTAATCAGCTTGCACAACGCGCCGCCATTCGCTGCATATAGTGCGGCAAAACATGCATCATGGGCGATGACCCAGTCTTTTCAAGACGATTTAGCTGGCTCAAATGTGCAGGTTGTTGCCTGCTTTCCGGGAGGCATTAATACCGATATGCTGGCTGGTGTTCCAGCGGTCAAAGCCAACCCCGACAGTGTTGCTTCGTTGATTGTCAAAGGGATCCTGCGCGGCGACTCCGAGATTTTTCCTGACCGCGTATCGGCAATGCAAGGACCGGTTTTGCTTGGTGGCGGCAGAAATCAAGGCCATTAAAAAAATCCGTGCGAATTTGGCAATTTTGGACAGCTAAACAATTCTGGCAGGTTATTTTGGTTCTATTTTATAAATGGTTCCGATCAGCGAAATTACATATAGCTCGCCAAAACCGTCAACGCCAAAACTGGACAATGCGTCAACTGGTCCAAGAATATCCAACCATGAGCGCCGCTCAGAAATAGTGCCATCTATGTTCAAAAAGCTGGAAATTTCGCCAGAACAAAAATCGCCATAAAAATAGTGGCCTTGCAAAGCAGGAAGAGCAGCGCCCCTATAAACATACCCGCCGGTAACAGCGCAGCCATCCGATGTTGGATAGGTTTCGACCGGCCAAGTTAAACCAGCTGAATCGCAATTATCGATGATACACTCATTCCCCTCAGCAATGGGCCAGCCGAGGTTTTTTCCGCTTGATTTTATGCTCAATATATCTATTTCTTCAAACAATTCCTGCCCAACATCACCGATGTAAATCAGATCACCATCAATCGAAAATCGCCACGGGTTTCGCAATCCGTAAGCCCAATTTTCGGGCGCGGCCCCTTGCGGGTCTGGATTGCTTGCCGGAATGCCAAAGGGTTCCGGCGAATCCGGTCCAACAATTATCCGGATGATGCTGCCCAATGCTGTATCAAAATTCTGGCCTTGCTTAAAGTTATCATAAGCACCACCGCCATCGCCAAACCCCACATACAAATACCCATCAGGGCCAAATGCAATCATGCCGCCGTTGTGGTTTCTGGCGGGCTGTGGAATAGAATAAACGATGCGCGCTGACGTCTTGTCAGCTTGGGTTTCATTGGGCGGTATTCGATATTCTTCAATCACGGAATTTATTGATTTGTCGATGTAGGAAATATAAAAAATACCGTTTTCCAAGAATTCCGGATGTAATGCCATGCCAAGCAAGCCGGCTTCATTCCCAAATGTTACCTGAGACCTGATGTCGAGAATATCCAAAATATTTTCGTTTTCAATGACTGTAATCAGCCCAACCTGTTGCACGATAAATATGCGCGGGTCATTTTTGGCTGCGGTTAGAAAAACCGGGCTATGCAGATCTTTGACAATTGGGGAAAGCGTGATTTCCGCGTTGCTTTGAGCCGTCGATACAAACGGAGCCAAAATGAATAGAGCAAGGGTCAGAAATCCGGTAGTTTTTGAACACATTTGGTCCTCAAGGTAAATAAAATTAAACTTGAACTATATCGAATTTTTTTGGCCAAGCCAGTAATTTTAAACTAAGTCCTATTGGCATAAAAATTATTTTGGGTTTCAACAATTGCCAAAACAACATTGTCGTTTTGCCCGCAGGCACGGGTAATGCACTGGCTTGGTGGTGATCCATCCTAAAAAAATGGAATACAAGGTTCAGCTAATCATCGCAGATCCTAAGATTTTTCTTGGGCGGGTATTTAGATGTTCAGAAAGTTTTGTTCGGGGATTGGAGGTAGGTAAAAACCTAACCCAGCGGGCGCAATATTGCAGCGCTTTGGCTTTCAACCCGTTGCAAAATCTCATCACTTCGATACGGGGCGTTGACCAAGATCAAGCCGCTGCCGGTCATACCTTGGCCGTCTTTCAGGTCAAAACCGACTTCATGTTTGATAAAGGGCAGCTTTAGCCCCTCAATCAATTCCAGATGGCGGGCTGCTTCCAGCAAGGGATACCAGATCATCACAGTGGCTTCGGGCCATTTTGCCATCATGCGATGGGTAAATTCAGCCACCTGCGCATATTCGGTTTTTATCTCGTAAGATGGGTCAATTAACACCAGCCCTTTGCGCGGCTTGGGCGGGGTAATCGCAAACACGCCTTCATACCCGTCACGTTTATGCAAAGACACGCCATCGCCCATCAGGTTTTGGCGCAAATGCCGGTATTCAACCGGATGCAGCTCCATCAGATGCAGCATGTCTTGTTCGCGAAGTATATTCCGTGCAATCATCGGAGAGCCGGGATAGGCGTTTTCCCCATATTGTTTGCGTATGTTGGCAAGGGTTTTGGCCAAAGGGCAATCGGGCAGGGTAAGGGCTTTAATTCCCTCATACGCTTCGCCGGTTTTCAGGCTGTCATCACTGGCCAAATCATACAAGCCCCGCCCTGCATGGGTTTCTAAATAAGAAATGCCACGGGGTTTTTGGGTTAACAGGGTAAGCAACTCTGCCAGAACAAGATGTTTATGCACATCGGCAGGGCCGCCAGCATGATAGCTGTGTTGATAAGAAAGCATTTGTGCTGATTAGCCTAAAGGACACATTTCGTCTAGGGGCGCTTTTGCGATTGCCAGCTCCAGCAATTGCGCTGTTATGGATGCAATATTTTGGCTGCGATAATCTGGTCCATGACATAACGGGTGCGCCGCGGAATGAACCGGTTTGCGTGATAAACAATGTAGGCTTCAAACGAAAATGATGGTTTGCTCTGATCACATATCAATCCGGTTGTCTTGGCTGACGCAACCAGTGTTTCGGGCAGCCATGCCCCCCCAAAACCCCTGCTTAGAAGGTCCAATAACATACGCATATCACTGACCCGCAAAACCGGCTTTGACGGTTCCAAATCTTTGTCTCCATAAGACAGTAGCGGCGGATTTGGCCCTGCATCAGCGGTGCAGTAATACGATATTTGGTCGGAGCCAATACGCCGTGCAATCAGGGTCGGGTCAGCCAGATGGCCAAAGCGAATTGCAAAATCTATGTTTTGATCACGAATATCGATGACAGCCTCGTCCAGCAGCAATTCGATCCGAATCGCTG
>QIGK01000045.1 GCA_003228875.1 Rhodobacterales bacterium | reverse complement strand
GAATTTTTAGATAGTGTGGTGGCGGTTTGCGTCGCCTCGCAAGAGGCGGCAACAATTAGGCGGAAATCGTTTCTATTCAATGCTTTGCTTGGATAGCAGAGTACTCCTCTTAGATGGTGTACCTTAGGTGTACCCTAAAAACCTTGTTTTTAGGTGCCATTTGTCTCTGATATTACGCGTTAAAGGACAAATAAATCGTTGGCAGATTGCGATAGCAGTCGCCAACAGGCTGAAAGAGCCATATTGCACCCCAATCAGGGGTGGAACTGGCCCTTTTCTTACACATTATGTTTCACATTATGTGACTAATCTAAAATTAACCTTTATTTTTCATAGGTTTATGGTCAAGATCGGACGACTGAAAATCCTCGTGCCGGTGGTTCAAATCCACCCCCGGGCACCACTTTTTGACCTCACGGCGCAAAGGGCCTCCGATGGGGCGGGCTGACCGCCCGATGCACGGTCGTGCGTTTGGGTGCGTGGTTCGATGTTTGTTTGGCGGCCGCATCATTTGCAACGATACAAAAAGCCGGATGGTCGAGCGGCTATCTATAAAGCAACGAATGACCATCAGCAAAAATATGCACTTTTTCGGGGGTGGCACCAAGGCTGATTTTTTTGCCGCGCAAATCCCGCACAATGCCGGGCAGTTTTGCGATAACAGGTTCACCGTTGCTTTTCTCAGAAAAATAAATCTGCGTGACTTCGCCCAAAAGCTCGGTGAAATTAACCTCGCCGGTAAAAATCGGCGTGGCGTCTGTGGCCAGCAGGTCTTCGGGGCGCACCCCGACATTGACCGCCAAGCCCATATCTGCATCCGTGGTTGGCACGGTTGATTTAGCGATGCAGCCAGTGCCAAGATCAACCATGGTTTCTGCACCGGTCCCTGTTATTTCGCCGGGCCACAGGTTCATCGCAGGCGATCCAATAAACCGCGCCACAAATTCATTTTCGGGGCGCTCATAAAGATCAAGCGGGGAACCAACCTGCGCAATGCCTTTATTGGCCAGAACCACAATGCGCGTTGCCAAAGTCATGGCCTCGACCTGATCATGGGTCACGTAAATCATGGTGGTGTCGGGCATGCTTTCTTTTAGCTGGGCAATTTCAATACGCGTGGCAACCCGAAGGGCCGCATCCAGATTGGAAAGCGGTTCATCAAACAGATAAACCTTGGGGTCGCGCACAATGGAACGGCCAATGGCTACCCTTTGACGCTGCCCGCCTGACAGGGCTTTGGGCAGGCGATCCAGGTAATCTTCCAATTGCAAAATCCGCGCAGCATTATTCACGGATTCTTCGATTTCAGCTTTGGATTTCTTGGCAATCTTTAGTGCAAATGACATGTTCTCGCGCACCGTCATATGCGGGTAAAGCGCGTAAGATTGGAAAACCATGGCAATACCGCGTTCAGACGGAGGCACATTATTGACCACCATGCCGTCAATTTCCAAGGTGCCGTCGGTGATCTTTTCCAAACCGGCAATCATGCGCAGCAACGTTGATTTACCGCAACCGGACGGGCCAACAAATACCACCAGCTCACCCGGCGTTATGTCCAGATTGATGTCCTCCAAAACCGTAACATCACCGTAAGATTTTTTTAGATTTCTCAGATTTAGACTGGCCATTGTCTTTCCTTTAATCGGTTTTCAAGGCGAGGCATATTTGCCAAGGTTCAAGCATAACCACACCGTCATGATGCAAAACAACACTATCTAGCTCCTGCCCGATTTGCTGCCAACTGCCCGAAGGCAGCTGGATTTCTGCTTGGGCCTCGCCAAGGTTAAATGCACAAAAAATATTGGTTTTCCCATGGGTTCTGACAAACCTGAACACGTTATTTTGTGCCTGAATGTCGGTCATCGAGCCTTTTGACAACACCAAATTGGCGCGTCTAAATCCAATGGCAGCGCGGTAATGGTGCAACAATGCGTCCGGATCATCCAAGGCATTTGATACCGCGTGCGCCAGATGCTCTGACGGCACCGGTAACCACGTTTTAGGATTGCTGGAAAAACCGCCATTCTGGTTGGATTGCTCCCACACCATGGGGGTGCGGCAGCCATCTCTGCCTTTGAATTTTGGCCAGAATTCAATACCATAGGGGTCTTGCAAATCCTCGAACGGCACATCTGCCTCAGGCAGGCCAAGTTCCTCGCCTTGGTAAATACAGGCCGAACCACGCAAACACATCAGCAAGGTTGCAAATAACCGCGCGGCAGGATCACCCAGCGACCATCGGCTGACATGGCGTTTGACGTCATGATTTGAAAACGCCCAGCAGGCCCAGCCATCACCGGCAACGGCATCCATTTTTGCAAAAAGCCCAACAAGCATGTCGGCGGTTGGTTGATCCCCTGACAACAGCTCAAAGGCATAACACATCTGCATTAAATCATCACCGGCGGTGTATTCTCCCAATATTTCCAAGCCGCGCTGGGAATCCCCGACTTCACCAACAGCGGCGGCGTTATAGCCATCCATCAATTTGCGAAGCTGGCGCAGAAATCCCAATGTTTCGGGCTGGTTTTTGTCATAAAGATGTTCTTGGTAATTGTAAGGATTGACCACCGGCGCAATAGAGGCGTTGCGCTGCTCGGGCGGCAAAGCCGGATTATCCCGCAGGTTTTTGTCAGCAAAATAAAAGTTGATAGTATCAAGCCGAAAGCCGTTGACGCCGCGCTCCAGCCAGAATTTGGCAATATCGAGCAACTCGGTCTGCACCACAGGTTCGTGCAGATTCAGATCAGGCTGGGAGGTCAGGAAATTATGCAAAAAATACTGGCAGCGCCGCGATTCCCACTGCCAAGCAGAGCCACCAAAAATCGACAGCCAGTTATTCGGGGGTGTCCCGTCGGGTTTGGCGTCTGCCCAGACATAATAATTTGATTTGTCATTAGGTTCGGTTTCACGGCTTTGCTTAAACCAGCTATGTTGATCGGAAGTATGGCTAAAAACCAGATCAATCATCACTTTCAGACCCAAAGCATGGGCGGCTTCTACAACGGCGTCAAAATCCTTCAACGTGCCAAATACCGGATCCACATCGCGAAAATCGGCAATATCATAACCAAAATCAGCCATCGGAGAGGTAAAAAACGGTGAAATCCAGATCGCATCAACGCCAAGCGATGCGATATAGGGCAGTCGTTGCACAATGCCGCGCAGATCACCGATACCATTGCCGGTGCTGTCTTGAAAACTGCGCGGGTAAATCTGGTAAATTACCGCACCGCGCCACCAATCCGCATCCGGATTTTCGGCGGTATCAGTTTGAATTTCTTGTGCGAATTGCATATTTTATAACAGCCTTTTCTATTTAACCGAGCCAGCCAACAGGCCGCGCACCAGATATTTTTGCATTGCAAAGAAAACCAGCAACGGCACCGATATCGAAACAAATGCTGAAGTCGCCAAAATTTCCCAATTGCCGCCGCGCGTGCCCAACAGCTCTACGATTTGTTTGGTCATCACAGTGGTTTCGCCGGTTGAATCGATCAGGAATACCAGCGCCACCAGCAGGTCATTCCATGTCCATAAAAACTGGAAAATCGCAAAGGATGCCAAAGCCGGAAAGCTGAGCGGCAGGATGATTTTAACAAAAATCTGGAATTCCGACGCGCCGTCAACCCGGGCATTTTCAATAATTTCTCGCGGCAAACCAACCATATAATTTCGCAACAGATAGATCGCCAAGGGCAAGCCAAAGCCGGTATGGGCCATCCATGCGCCCAGATAACCTTTGCCGATGCCAATTTCATTATGCAGTTTCAACAGCGGTATAAGCGCCAGTTGTAACGGCACCACCAACAGACCGACAACGACGGCAATCAGCAATGCCCGGCCCGGAAACTCCATCCATGCCAGTGCATAGGCAGCAAAAGCCGCGATCAGAATGGGGATGATGGTTGCGGGGATGGTCACGGTAAGGGTGTTGAAAAACGCCTTGGCCATGCCTTCGCGATTGTCAGGGTCAAACAAAACATTCTGATAATTCTCCAACGTAAATTCCGGCGGCGTGGTTGCGGTTACAAATATACGCTGGCCTCGGCTGCCGGAAAACGGCTCGGTATTTGTTAGGCGATATTGGCCAGTGGGTGAAACGGTAATTGTGCCGCCATTTCGCAAAACCCCGGCTTGTCCTGCGGTAAATGCGCTAATTTCTTGTGAGGAAACACCGTAAACCGAAATCTCCACCTCTATGTCGGGGTCAAATAATTCACCCTCGATCACATATAAATCGCCGATCTGTTCTTGCATTTCAGGCGCATTTGCACGCAATACCAGATTTTGTTCAGAAGGGAACATCGCTTTCCACCAGCCACTTGTGGCGATCTGGTCCGAGGTGCGAAACGACGATACCAACAGGCCAAATGTAGGAAAAACCCACAAAAGCACCAGCGCGGCCACTGAGATATGCACCGCCCATGTCAGGCTGGATTTGCTTCCGGCAATATTGTCCATATCAGCCCCCTACTGCATTTCTTTGCGCGCATTGCGCACGTTCCACACCAGAATTGGCGTCACCAGCAGCATAATTACCATGGCGCTGGCCGACCCAACCCCCCAGTCATTGGCGCGGAACAGTTTATCAAACATATAATTGGCCAGCACTTGGGTTTCCCACTGTCCGTTGGTCATGGCAAATACGATGTCGAATACCTTTAGCACCACAATTGTAATCGTGGTCCAAACCACCATGATTGTGTTTTTGATCTGCGGCATTTTAATCTTGAAAAACACCTGAAACGGGTTGGCACCGTCAATAATAGCGGCTTCAATAGTTTCTTCGGGAATGCCGCGCAGGGCTGCTGATAATATCACCATGGCAAAACCGGTTTGTATCCAGACCAGCACCGCCATCAGGAAAAAGCTGTTCCAGAGCGGGATGGTCAACCATGTTTTTGGTTCGGTTCCGCCCAGCGTCAGATAAATTGCGTTTAAAACGCCGATCTGGTCCTGATCTATCGGGCGCGTGTCATAAACCAGCTTAAAAATCACCGCCGCACCAACAAAAGAAATCGCCATCGGCATAAATATCAGCGATTTGGCAATGTTGCCCCATTTAATTCTGTCGGTCAGTTGTGCGGCTAACAACCCAAAAGCAGTGGCTATTGCGGGAACAAATAACAGCCACAGGGCGTTATTGCGCAGGGCTTCCCAGAATTTTGGCTCGTTGGCCATTTGTTTGTAATTATCCAGCCCCGCCCATGTATAAGCGGTGGTGCCATCGGGCAGGGTAATGCGGTTGGTCAGGGAAAGACGCAATGTTTCCACCACCGGATAAGCCAGATAAAGCCCCAGCGCCAACAGTGCGGGCATTAAAAACAACCAAGGGCGAATAAGGTTGGCGCGGTTAATGTTGCGGCCAGCGTTTTTGCCACGCGGCGGGCATAAAACTTTGTCTAGAAACTGGTTGGAGAAGTAAAAATAGGCGATACATCCGCTTACGCCGATAATGATCGTCAATAATCCTTGCAATGCGGGATTCATTTTTACCCTCCGGGGTTGGGTTCGGAACCCGGCCTGAACCGGGTTCCGCAAGTGTTTTATTTCAAGGCATCCCAAGATGCCTGAATAGCATCGGCAACTTCTTGGGCCGATTTGCCACCGGCATAATCAACCATACCTGTCCAGAACGAACCGGCACCGACACCACCGGGCATCAGGTCAGAACCGTCGAACCGGAAGGTTGTTGCGCCTAGCAAAATCTCGTTCATCTTGGCCAAAGTAGGATCACTGAATACCGAAGCATCAACACCGCGATGTGGCGTCAGGAAGCCCTTGCGCGCCATCCAGATTTCATGGGCCTCAGCGGTTTTCAGGTATTCGATCAATGCCTGAGCGCCAGCACTGTCATCGGTAATGGCCCAAACTGTGCCCGCACCCAGAACCGGTGCGCCAAGATCTTTGCTGGCAAATGCAGGGAAGTAAAAGAAATCAGCGTCTTCGCCAACAACTGTTCCCTCAGGGAAAAAGGCCGGAATAAAGCTGGCCTGACGGTGCAAATAACACTGCGGAGGTGAGCTGAACAAGCCTTTGGGGCTGTCACGGAAATCGGTTGAAGCAACCGCGCCCGCACCACCGGCAACATAATCGTCATTACGCGCAAACACGCCAAATTCCTCAATCGCCGCAACAATGCGTGGGTCATTAAACGGAATTTCGTTGCTTACCCATTGGTCGTAAACATCAGGGGATTGGGTGCGCAGCAACAGGTCTTCGACCCAGTCGGTTGCTGGCCAGCCGGTTGCACCGCCCGAACCCAGACCAATACACCAAGGTGTGCCACCATCAGCCACGATCTGGTCGCTAAGTGCAATCAGGTCTTCCATGGTGTCGGGAATTTCATAGCCCGCATCTTCAAGGTTTTCCGGCACATACCAGACCAAGGATTTCACATCGACCTTATAGAAAAACCCATAAAGGTTGTCTGTGCCATCCGGCGCAGTATAGGTACCAAGATCGACCCAGCTTTGACCCGCAGCGTAATTTTCGCGAACCCAGTCAGCGGTGCCATCAGCCAGTGGTGTCAGGAAGCCGCGCGCAGCCATATCGGACGCAAGGCCCGGCTGTGGGAATGCGGATACGTTGGCAGCAGAGCCAGCTTCGGCATCCACCAGAATTTGTTGCTCAAAACTGTCAGAGCCAACATAACGCACATCGGCGCCTGAAGCTGCAGCAAATCCGGCAAGAACAGCTTCGACATTTTCCTGATCAGGGCCAAGCCACGGACCAAATACAGTGACTTGCTCTCCGGCTAGATGCCCAGCAGCATTACCCATACCAGCAGTAAGCGCCAGCGCAGCTGCGCCAGCATATAAAATATGTTTCATAATTTCCTCCGGTTTCGGATGCGAATGCACCCGTTTATCTTTCTCAAAGCTATTTTCCAAAGCGCTTTGAATGATGCGAACATTCTGTATTCTTAAGATTCTGTCAATAGTTATTTGGCCAACCCTTTTAAAAATTGGCCGATTTATGAGTTTTTTGTTATCGCCCCTTTGACCTATCGTTGAAAACAGGATAGCGTAAGTAACCGTAACTAAAAGCGCTTTGGTATGAACCTAAAAGAATTATCCGCATTGCTGGGCATCTCCCAAACCACCGTAAGCCGCGCGTTAAACGATTTTCCAGAAGTCAACGAAGCCACCCGAAAGCGGGTTAAGGCGGCAGCGATTGCCCATAATTATCGGGCTAATCCGCGCGCCAAAGGGCTGGCAACCGGGCGTTCGATGGCGATTGGCCATGTTATTCCGATTTCAACCAAACATGAAATCGTTAACCCTATTTTTGCAGATTTTATCGCCGCCGCAGGCGAGGTATATTCCCGTAATGCCCATGACATGTTGCTGTCGGTTGTGGCTGATGTGGATGAGGAGCGCACCTATCGTGACCATGCCGCCAATGCCTCGGTTGACGGGGTGATTGTGCATGGTCCAAAACCAAATGACAGCCGTATAAAACTGCTAAAAAACCTCGGTCTGCCGTTTGTGGTGCATGGTCGCGCCAGCGATGATGATACGGATTATAGCTGGGTAGACATCAATAACCGCCGGTCTTTTGAACGCGCCACTAATTTTTTGCTGGATCTGGGCCATCAGCGCATTGCGCTGATCAACGGGCTGGAATTCATGGATTTTGCCAAGCGCCGCAAAGACGGGTTTCTAGACGCGCTTGGCAATCGCGGAGTTAGCGCGCGGCCGGAATGGATGATCAGCAATGAAATGACCGAAAACGTTGGCTATCAATCGGCGATTGCAATGCTTGCCCAGCCCACCGCGCCCACCGCATTTATTGTTTCATCGATGATCATGGCCATCGGGGTGCGCCGCGCCATTGGTGAGGCTGGTAAAAAGATGGGTAGCGATATTTCAGTGATTATTCATGATGACGCATTGTCATATTTGCCAAATGGTGCCGGAATTCCGATGTTTACCGCCACCAAATCCTCGGTGCAACATGCTGGGCAGCTTTGCGCACAGATGTTGCTGGATATTATCGCTGCCAATGATACAACCCCGCGCCATATTCTGCTTGAAACCGAGCTAACGGTTGGCGAAAGCACTGGCCCCGCGCCAAAATGCTAACCCGTGCTGATTTTCCCGATGATTTTGTGTTTGGCGCGGCCACCTCTGCCTATCAAATCGAAGGCCACAGTTTTGGCGGCGCTGGCCCAACCCTGTGGGATAGCTTTGCTGCCAAGCCCGATAAGGTGGTAAACGGCGAAACCGGCGCCATTGCTTGCGATCATTACCACAGATTTCCGCAGGATCTGGCATTGCTACAGGGTTTTGATGCCTATCGATTTTCAACAAGCTGGGCAAGGGTTTTGCCTGAAGGCAAGGGCCAGATAAACCAGCAAGGGCTGGATTTTTATGACCGGCTGGTCGATACAACACTTGCCAACGGCCTAAGCCCATTTCTAACGCTTTACCATTGGGATATGCCCGCCGCACTGGATGATTTGGGCGGTTGGACCCACCCCGACGTGGCCCATTGGTTTGGCGATTTTTGCGATATTGTGCTGGACCGGATCGGCGATCGGGTGGCCTCGGTCGCAACTATAAATGAGCCGTGGTGTGTGACATACCTTTCGTATTTTCTTGGCTATCATGCGCCGGGATTGCAGGATATTTCTGCAACAGCACAGTCAGTTCATAACGTGCTAAAAGCCCACGGAGAGGCCATGTTGCGGTTGCGAAGTCGCGGGCAGAAAAATCTGGGCATTGTCCTAAATTTTGAGGCGGTCACCCCCGCAAGCCAATCCGAAGCAGATCATAAAGCCACCCAAAGGTATGATGCCATTATGAATCGCCTGTTTGCACAGCCGGTGTTTTCAGGCACTTACCCCCAACCGGTGTTGGCAGAATTTGAGCCGCATCTGCCAGCAAACTGGCAAGACGATATGACAATGATTTCCGCTGAGCTTGATTGGCTAGGGGTGAATTATTACACCAGTAAAACGGTTGCGGATGAACCAGCATTGCCATGGCCACATCTTGGTTTTTTAGGCTCTGATCGACCAAAAACCCAGATGGGATGGGAAATTCATCCAGAGGGTCTGTTTGATATATTGCATTGGTTGGAACAGGAATTTACCGGCAAGACGCCCCTGTTTATCACTGAAAATGGCATGGCCTTGGCAGATGAAATTGAAAATCAAGCCGTGCATGACCCCGCCAGAATTTCATTTATTCAGACCCACTTGCAGCAGGTTCAAAAAGCCATCCATTTTGGCGTAAATGTTAAAGGCTATTTCTATTGGTCATTGCTGGATAATTTTGAATGGGCGTTTGGTTATGAAAAACGGTTTGGGTTGGTTCATGTGGACTTTGAAACCCAGAAAAGAACCCCTAAATCCAGCTTTGATTTTTTGCGGGATCTGGGATCAGATCAAATAAAATCACCCTAAGACCGACCAGTTTCGCCGCGCTCGCTTCAAAGCCGAATTTAGTGCAATTTTAGCAAACTTAACGGTTGTGAACCCCCGAATCGGGTGTTAGGTAAGCGCCAACAGCCAAGGCTGGAATTGTCGCGGGATGGAGCAGCCCGGTAGCTCGTCAGGCTCATAACCTGAAGGTCGTAGGTTCAAATCCTACTCCCGCAACCAA
>QIGK01000062.1 GCA_003228875.1 Rhodobacterales bacterium | reverse complement strand
TGCCAACAACCATAAACAAGGTCGCGACATAGAACAGCACCGCATAAGCCCATGAGATCACTGCGCACCCCCCTCGGTTAAATCCGCGCCTTACACGCAGCCGGTTGGCTTGGGCAGACCAGCGATTTTGCAGGCCTGTTTTGCCGGACCATACGGGAACAATTCATACATATATTTGTTGTTGCCCACATCCGGCCCCATGGATTTTTTAATCGCTTTGATCAAAACACGAACCGCTGGGGCGATCTGGTATTCCTCATAATATTCACGCAGGAAGTTCACCACCGCCCAGTGTTCCTCGCCCATCTCGATGGATTCAGAAACCGCGATGATGTCTGCCAGTTCTGTCGACCACTCTGAAAGCGTGGTGATATAGCCTTCTTCGTCATGCTCGATGATTGCGCCGTTTACATCATATGCCATTACTTATTCCTTTGTTTTTATCCCGCAACGGGGAATTTATTAAAGCCAGTTTTGGGTGCGATCATGGCTCGCAACCAGATCAACAAAACCACCATAGTCTATCGCGGTTATACTATCGGCCAGCTTGCCAGCATCAATGCCGCGCGCCGCCAGATCAGAACCAAGAACGTAAAGTTTAACACCTGCGTCAAACCCCGCAACCGCATCGCTGAGCGCGTTGCCCGATGCGGCACCATAAACGCCGTCTTCAAACATTAACACCGCATCGCCGGATTTGGTATGCTGCAAGCAGCTTAGCAGGGTCTGGTTCTGAAACGGGGATTTGTTAACTGTGTGTAAAGTTGCCATTATTATCTCCGCTAAAAACTCAAAACAACGTCTTGGTCAGCCATCACATCGGCCATGCCGCTGCGCGACACCACAATGATCGAGGATTTCTCAGCGTAGTCGTCATCTTCGTCCTCGTATTGGATGTCTTGCAGGTCATCCAGCGTCAGGCCGCGTTCATCGAGGCTTTCTTGTTCAACATAAAGCTTGGTCACCTCATAATCGCCCAGCGCGCGGAATGTGGGTGAGAAGTTTTTCAGGCCAGCATCTTTGGTGTCTTGGCCTTTGGTCAATTGAAACACCCCGTCATCCAGAAATGCCATTGAAACATCTTGATCAAACGCTGCGCCGATCAGCACCACTTCAAGGCTTTCCTGCGCATAAATCGTGCCATACGGGGCTTTGCGATTCACATAGAGGAATTTTTTTACGGTCTCGGACATATTTCCTCCTAGTCGCCAAAAGTGATGGTGCGGTCACATTGAATGCCCATCTCGATCAATTGGCCAAGGCCGGAAATCCGGAACCCCTCAGCGATGTTATTGGCGTCTTTGCCTTGGCGGTCAGCCTCGTTTTGGTCCAGCAGGCCCCGGCGTTGGGCAGCGGCGATACAGATTACCAGATCAAGGTTGTGGTCTTTGGCCAAAGCTGTCCATTGCTTTTGAATATGGCGGTCATCTTGGGGCGGGATGCTTAGGCGGGTGCCGACATTGACCCCGTCATGGTAAAAGAAAACCCGCGCAACCTCATGGCCTTTGGCCAGTGCTGCTTTGATAAAATTATAGGCGCTATCCGACGCCTGATGCGTATACGGGCCTTCAGAAACAACAATGCCGAACTTCATCACTGGCCCCTAGAAATGCACATGTGCTGAGGCGTTCATGGTTTTGCGCGCCCCTGTCCATGTATCAATATGGTGCTTGGTGAAGGCCAGCTCGGTCATCTCGAAAAAGCGGCTCCAGCCGATGCGTTCGATCCACTCGCCCATGCGCTCCCAGTGTTTTGCGTCCTTTTTATAGGCTTTGACGATGCGCAGAACCACCGCGTTGACCTCTGGCCAATGGGGGGTGTTGTTGGGCAGGTTGGCCACCACAAGTTTATGGAACGTGGGTTTGGAGCGGGCGTTAGAATGCTTGCCACCCACCCAGATCGCAATTTTTGTGCTTTCAGCAGAATTGATCTGCATCGGCGGGCAAGGCGGATAACAGGCGCCACAGCAGATACATTTCTTCTCATCCACCTCAAGTGATGGCTTGCCGTTGACCATCGCAGGGCGGATCGCAGCAACTGGGCAGCGGGCCACAACGGCGGGGCGTTCGCAGACATTGGCAACCAGATCATGGTTAATTTTTGGGGGTTTGGTGTATTGCACATTGATGGCAATATCGCCTTGGCCACCACAATTGATCTGGCAACAGGATGTGGTGATCCTAAGGCGGTTTGGCATTTCTTCTTTGATAAACTCGCTATGCAGCATGTCCATCAGACCTTTGACAACGCCCGAGGCATCCGTGCCCGGAATATCGCAATGCAGCCAGCCTTGGGTGTGGGAAATCATTGAAACCGACGCGCCGGTGCCCCCAATCGGGAAGCCGTTGCTGTTCAACGCGGCGATAAGCGGTTCGACTTTTGCTTCATCCGCCACCATAAATTCGATGTTGGAACGGGTGGTGAAACGGATAAAACCGTCTGCATACGCGTCCCCAATGTCGCACAGTTTGCGAATGGTATACACATCCATCTGGCGCTGGGTTCCGGCGCGAACTGTCCATAATTGATCACCCGATTTGGCCACATGGCGCAACACGCCTGCTTTGGGGCGGTCGTGGTAATCCCATGTGCCATAGTTTTTGACGCTAAGCGGGTGCATAAACGGCTTTGGATCGGGAACCCCTACTTCATCGGGCCTGCGGGGTGTTTTGCTCATCTCGTTCATAATAATGTCTCCCTTACCGCGTTGCGGTCAATTTCCGTTTCAACCATCAACAACCAAACCAGCCTCGGTTGCCTTGCGCTCAAACCATTTTGCCGCTTCTTCGTCAAAATCATCGGTGCGCACATAGCTGGAGGTCGTGGGGTGGTTCACCATGTTTGGATCGGCGTCTATTTCCAGTGCTTCCAAGAAAGCAGGAACGCCGATGCGGTCAATGGTTTCGCCGATGCGTTCATGTTCCAGTGCGTTATCGGCAAAGAACTCGATCACGGCTTCAGCAAATTCTTGTAATTCCTCATAATCTTCCTCGGTTTCGAGCTTGATAAACGGTTTGATCATGGTGCCCATCAGGTCACCCACCTTAAGCGAGCGTTTGCCGCCGATCATGATGCTGGCACCGCGGTCATCGCCGGGCGACAGGGCTTTGGTCATCACGTTGATGCAATGCATACAGCGCACACAGGATTTGTTGTCAATGTCGAGCGTGTCATCATCATTCAGCGAAATCGCCCGGGTCGGGCACATGGAAATAACCGTATCAATGGTATATTTGCGGCCCTTTTCAGCGATATGTTCTTTGACCTTTTCCTGATTGATCTTGATGTCATCGCGCCATGTGCCGATCACCGCAAAATCGGCGCGGTGAATGGCGTTCACGCAGTCATTGCCACAGCCGGAAAATTTGAATTTGAATTTATAGGGCAGTGAGGGCCGGTGCATTTCATCCAGAAACCGGTTGATAATACCGCGATGGGCTTTGACGCCGTCAAAACACGATTGTTCACAGCGGGCATGGCCAACGCAGGACATTGCGGTGCGTAATGCTGGCCCCGCGCCACCCAAATCAAAGCCCAATTCGTTCAGCTCATCAAAGGCTTTTTGTGCATTTTCCGAGGTGCAGCCTTGGAACATAATGTCGCCAGACTGCCCATGGAAAGCGATCAGGCCGGAACCGTGACGCTCCCAAATATCACAAAGCTGGCGCAGCAGGTCAGTTGTATAATGAAACCCCGCAGGCGGCATGACCCGCAAGGTATGGAATTCTTTGGATTCTGGATATTTATCCGCAACTTCGGAAAAGCGCGGGATGATGCCGCCGCCATAGCCAAAAACCGACAGGGTGCCGCCTTTCCAATAGCCCATGCGGTTTTCATAAGACTGGTTCAACTGACCCAGAAGGTCGTTCATCATCGGCGCGTATTGCTCACCTTTGGAATCGCGCAGGCGCTTCAGGCCGGTGACAAAACTTGGCCAAGGCCCGTCTTCCAACTGGTCCAGCATGGGTGTTGGATGCATGCGACTTTGGTCTGCATCGCTGTTTGATTCCCCGTCTTTCATCGCGTAATTCCCTTATCAGCTCGTATTTGGTTTTCCAGCTCGGCCACCTGTTTGGCCGCCAAAAAATAGCATAAACCCGAATATTTGGGGAAAGCTAAGGGCAAGCCCGAAAACTGTTTGCATCTCTCTTGGTTAAATTTATATATTACAATAACCGAATGTAAAGCAAAAGATATGATTAAACCGCGCAGCCCTATGACAATAATGCATAACTGCCCATTGATCGCACAAAGGAACTGCTGAAAATGAACGATAAATTCAAAACGGTCGCAGTTGCGAGTTTTTTGGGGCAGCATTGGGCGTTAAACGAAACTGAACTGTATAATATCTGGCGAAGCCGAAAAATGGCGCTCGCGGCCCGACAAAACAGCCTGAATTTCATTAATCTTGCAGATTTGGCAAATCCAACCGTGAAAGAGCGCGATTTTATTCTGACGCAGTGCAACAATAACGGGTTTGCCTTATATTGCTGCGATCAACCCGAAACCGACGTGAAAATTGCTGAATCGCTCCGTCGGTTTACCGATAGTTTTGGCTTAAACGTCGCTGAGTCCCATCGATCGGCTGGCAATCACGGGGTTGTGGCCTTGAAAGTTTCAAAAAACCAAAACCAACGCGGTTATATTCCCTATTCCCGCAAGGCGATGAATTGGCACACCGACGGCTATTATAACGCACCAGAACACACTATCCGAAGTTTTGTGTTGCATTGCGCACAACCCGCTGGTGCGGGTGGCCAGAACCAGATCATTGATCCTGAAATCGCCTATTTGCGCCTAAGGGACCAAAACCCTGATTTCATAAACGCATTGATGGCACCGGATGCCATGACCATTCCAGCCAATACCGAGGAAAACGGCTCTGTGCGCCCTGCCAGCATTGGTCCGGTTTTCAAAATTGAAAACGGCGCGCTTTCCATGCGCTATACCGCCCGCACCCGTTCGATAGAATGGAGCATCGCCGCCGCGCCCGCTGCCAAAGCCTTGCAAAATATCCTTGAAATCGAAACCGAATTTCTGGTGCAAATCACGCTGCAAGCGGGCCAAGGTGTGTTATCCAACAACTGTCTGCACAACCGCACCAGCTTTGACCCAGGCAGTGACCCATCAAAGCGCCTGATGTATCGCATCAGGTTCAACAACCGAATTGAAGGAGGCTAATATGGCCAAACTTTCCGAACTCATCATCGCTAACCCCGATGTCACCAGCTTTGAAGATCTTGAACTGCTGGTTGCCCATGCGGGCGAATCCGGCCATATGTTCATTGAATTTGACGTTAAACCCGATTATCGCAATACTCCGAAGAAATGGGAATGGCGGTTGGAATCCGCATTTACAAGAGGCATTCACTATGACCAATAAAATGACCCCGATTATCGATTTTGAATTGCCATACATGCGCAAACTGGCGCTGGCCAACCACGAATTCGAAAGCGGTATGCATCTTTTACGCATGACGTTTCGTGAGGGCAACCGCATAACCGCCATCGATGTTGATCGCGATAATGCCGCTGCCATTGGTCAAGCCATGATCGACTGGGCCGCAACACAATAAGGGGGCCGATTTGGACCATCTACCGATATTTCTGGACGTTAAAGGCAAAACAATCATCGTTGACGGTGGTGGCACGCCTGCGGCCCGGCGCGCTGAACGCGCGTTGAATGCCGGTGCAAAAGTATCGGTGTTTTGCCCTAACCTGTCGGCTGAATTTGATACATTGTTGATGAACGCCAACCTAACCTATTTTCCCCGCGCGCCCGAACAGTCGGATTTCATAGATTGTGTTGTTGCTTACGGCGCAACCGAAATGGATGACCGCGACGAGGCGCTTTATAAAATGGCCAAACACGCCAATGTTTTGGTCAACATCGCTGACGTCACGCATTATTGTGATTTTATCACCCCCAGCGTTGTTGACCGCTCACCGCTGGTTATTGCTGTTTCATCGGGTGGCAATGCGCCAATTATCGCCCGTATTTTGCGCGCCCGAATAGAGGTAATGCTGCCCGCCGCTTATGGCCGCCTGACCAAATTTGTCGGCGGTTTTCGCGAAACTGTGATGGCCAAACTAAAAACCACCGATCAACGTCGCCATTTCTGGGAAAACACCATCGAGGGCCAAGTTGGCGATTTCTTTCTGGCTGGAAACCCAGAAGCCGCAGGCATTCGCCTGATGGAAGACCTCAACATTGCAGCCGCCCAAAGCGACACGCCGCAGATGGGCGAGGTTTACCTCGTGGGGGCTGGTCCCGGTGACTCAGACTTGCTGACCTTCAAAGCTCTGCGCCTGATGCAGCGGGCTGATGTGGTGCTGTATGACCGTTTGGTCAGCCCCGAAATTATGACCTTGGTACGCCGTGATGCGGAGCGGGTTAATGTTGGCAAAGCGCCGCGCCAACACACGATGGTGCAGGAGGACATAACCCAAATGATGGTGACCCTCGCCAAGCAAGGCAAACGGGTGCTGCGCCTTAAGGGAGGCGATCCGTTTATCTTTGGCCGTGGCGGCGAAGAACTGGAAGAACTGGCGGCAAATTCGGTGCCTTTCCAAGTCATCCCCGGAATAACGGCAGCTTCTGGATGCGCGTCTTATGCGGGCATCCCGCTGACACATCGTGACCACGCGCAATCCTGTGTGCTGATCACTGCGCATGGCAAAGACGGCGTGCTTGATTTGGATTGGAACAGCCTTATCAATCCGGCCCAGACCGTGGTGGTTTATATGGGCCTTGGCAGTCTTGATATTCTGTCGCAGCAATTCCTGAAACACGGGCTAGACCCCGCTACGCCAGCAGCCGTGATCGATAACGGCACGCGGAGCAATCAACAGGTGGTCACTGGCACCATATCGGACATCCACCAAAAGGTTGTGAATTCGGCCATCAAAGGCCCTGCGCTGATCATTATCGGTTCGGTTGTCACCCTGCGTGATGAACTGCGCTGGTTTACGGAATCTGATAAGTCGGATCATAAAATGACCCTGCACGCGCAGGAAACCCTGTAATTAAACTTCTCGGTTTTCAAAATACTCTCGGGGCTAATTGGCGCAGCCAAAAAGCGCTATTCAATATTTCAGTATACCGTTCCTTTCAAATTCAGGAGATCATTCCCTTCAAATGCTTGTGTGAAGCTATCCTTTGGCAATACTTGAAAACGGGTATTGGTGGCTTCCACCTCAACGATGCGATCGCAACGAAATATTCGCGGCGCGGCGCGGAGGTGATCAATAGCAAGCACATACCAAACCGGATAGTTTAACATTAGATAATGCGCTTCTATCTCTCGTGTGGTCGTCCTGCCAGCTTCGTCCTTGTAGCGGATGATAATGGATTTTTGGTTCAAAAAACTCTGATGCAATGTCTGAATGATGCGGTTTCCCGGTGGCGCAATCGTCTGCTGCACGAATGTCGAAGCTGTTGCGCCAATCAGCACTCTTGACTTGATACTGTTGACCCTGTTCCGTTTGTCCGGCGCAAATGACGCCACAAGCTGACGTCTGATCGACCCCAGATTTGCAAGAAATATTGGGGAGTTCATTTGCTCTGCTACGGCGATGCTGATAAGCAGATCAACGGCCTCGGTATAGCTCAGGTTCAGCCGCCCAACGCCCCAATTACGGTCCAGCCGCACACCACCGCCCCGGCCTCTGTCTGCATCAATGGGAAGCCCTTGATCACGCATCAATTGTAGATCACGCGAGATTGTTCGTTCGCTCACATTATGCAGCTCAGCAAGGTCCTTGATGGTGCAAAGTTCATCTTGCTTGAGATGCGCGGCCAAGAGTTCAAGTCTCCTCAGCCTGCCATAAGTATTTGCGCGTGCCATCAAACAAATATGACATAAAATGTCATGTTAGTCCATAGACTCACAGTGACACAACTCACTTGAAGGAGATACAAATGTCTGAAACCACCGATTTTCCAAAGCCCACCCTTATTTCAGTTAACGGCGTGGAACTCGAAGTCTTTGAAGTTGGCCGAGAAAATACAGGAAAACCTATTGTGCTCTGTCACGGCTGGCCGGAGCATGCCTTTTCTTGGCGTCATCAAATACCTGCCCTTGCCGAGGCGGGCTATCATGTCATTGTTCCAAACCAGCGGGGGTATGGCAATTCATCCTGCCCGAGCGAAGTTACAGATTATGACATTGAACACTTGTCGGGTGATCTTGTCGCACTTCTCGATCATTTTGGCTACGAAAAAGCCACCTTTGTCGGCCATGATTGGGGCGCGGCGGTTGTGTGGGGGCTGACTTTATTGCATCCGGACCGGGTAGATAAAGTTATAAACCTAGCTTTGCCTTACCAAGAGCGCGGAGAAATGCCCTGGATCGAGATGATGGAAGCAATATTTGGCGGTGACTTCTATTTTGTCCACTTTAATCGCCAGCCGGGCGTTGCGGACGCAGTGTTAAACGAAAATACCTCTCAGTTCCTTCGCAATATGTTCCGCAAGAACCTGCCCCTCACGCCGCCTGAGCCGGGTATGATGATCAATCTCGCCAGAGCGGAAATGCCACTCGGTGAGCCTATTTTAAGCGACGTTGAGCTGGCCGTTTTTGTCTCCGCTTTTGAGGCATCAGGGTTCACAGGCAGTATAAATTGGTATAGAAATCTTGATCGAAACTGGCACATATTGGCGGATGTGAACCCAATTATCCAACAGCCTACACTTATGATGCACGGCGACCGGGATTTAATCCCGAAGTTTGAAAAACTAACAGATTTTGTGCCCAATGCTGAGGTGGTCAGTCTGGATTGCGGGCATTGGATCCAGCAAGAAAAGCCGGAAGAAACCAACCATGCGATTCTAAAATGGCTGGAACAGCAGGATGCCACCTAGTCCCAAGAGCCTTTCAATGGTAACCATGCCCTCCGGCTTGACCGGAGGGTGGAATGAGACGTCGATGGGGACTAGACGATGGAAGATGCAATTTTTTTCAACACCCAAGAAGCGTTTAGCGATTGGTTAGAAGAAAATGCAGAAGCAAGTGAAATTTGGGTGGGTTATTTCAGGAAAAGCACAGGACGTGCAAACCTTACGTGGTCTGCATCAGTAGATGCCGCGCTTTGTTTTGGCTGGATCGACGGGATACGAAAAACCATTGACGAACAAAGCTATAAAATTCGCTTTACGCCGCGCAAAGTAACCAGTGTGTGGAGCGCAGTGAACGTAAACAAGGTAAAAGCGCTCATACAGCTTGGCAAAATGAAACCAGCGAGAATGCACTTATTTAACAACAGAAGTGATGCAAAAGGCTATTCCTCTGAATCAAAAAATGTGCCGCTTGCCAGCGCATATGAGGTGCAAATCAAGGCAAATCAACCAGCCTGGCACTTCCTAAACAATTTAGCACCCTCCTATAAAAGAGATTCAATCTGGTGGGTTATGAGCGCCAAGAAAGAAGAAACACGATTAAAACGGCTTGGCATATTGATTGCTTCATCTGAAGCAGGGCTAAAAATACCAACTTTGCGAAAGAAATAGTAGTTTTGCATTGGCTCTAGACCATCATCTATAAGATGATAAGGTCTAATAATGAACAAATACAACGGATAAGCCTCTACAAACAAGCAAAAATAATGCGAATGTTCTGT
>QIGK01000067.1 GCA_003228875.1 Rhodobacterales bacterium | reverse complement strand
GCACTGCATGGCACAGCATTTACCAAACAGGTTTGGGTTGCATTGCAGGATATTCGTGCCGGTGAAACCCGAAGTTATAGCGATGTTGCGCGCATCATTGGCAATCCGGCAGCGACACGTGCGGTTGCGCGGGCCAATGGTGCCAACCAATTGGCCATAATCATCCCCTGCCACCGCGTGATTGGCGCGGATGGCTCGCTGACCGGATATGGCGGCGGCTTATGGCGCAAGCAAAAACTGATAGAGATTGAATTGAAATACTTCAATAAGGGAAAGAAAAATGAGCCAATCACAAAAAACAGCAGAATTCAGAGCGCTCCACCAAAAGGGCAATCCGTTGGTGCTGTATAATATATGGGACGCTGGCAGCGCTAAAGCGGTTGCAGATGCGGGGGCGCTTGCATTGGCCACCGGTAGCGTCTCGGTGGCCGCAGCACAAGGGTTTGCGGATGGTGAAAAAATCCCGCTGGAACTGGCTTGCGGGATCGTTTTGCGCATCGTTGCTGTCACAGATTTACCTGTCACTATGGATTTTGAAGGGGGTTACGCAACCGCGCCTGACACCATCACAAAAAATGTAGCGCTTATGTTAGAAACCGGCGCGATCGGTCTGAATTTTGAAGACCAGATTGTCGGGAAAACCGGGCTATATACAGCACAAGTTCAATGCGAACGAATTGCGGCTATTCGGCTGGCCTCCTCCGACTTGTTTATCAACTGCCGCACAGATTTGTTTTTGAAAGAGCCTGACAAAACCAAACACACCAACCTGATGGAGGAGGCCATAACCCGTGCTAAAATGTATCATGCGTCTGGCGGTGATGGCTTTTTTGCTCCGGGGCTGGTTGATGTCGACCTGATCGGCGCGCTGTGTGAAGCTGTGGAAATGCCCGTGAACATTATGAAAACACCGGATGCGCCAACCAACGAGGTGCTGGCAAAACTAGGGGTTAGCCGGATCAGCTATGGCCCGTTTCCCTATTTTGCCTCAATGGCAACCCTGTCAGAACACTTTCAAAACCTTTGATCTAACGATCCAATGTTATAACCTTATAGGCAGCGAACGCAAAAAACATGCCAAGGCCTGCTTCGATAAACCGGCGGGCCTTGGCATAAGCCATTCGGATTGGGCTGGCGGAAAGCGCTATCGCCCACGCCCCGTGGCAGGTAAATGAAATTATAAACGCACCCGTTATAAACAGTGCAATAACGCCAAACCCACCACCATCCGTGGCCCCGATGGAGGCGATTGCCAGCCAAAACGCTATGGCTTTGGGGTTTGTTACTTGTAATAGGTAACCCATCAAAAAATGTTTCCACGCTGGTTGATCGGGTGCTGAAACCATTTGAAATACTGGCGGATGTATCGCCTTTTTGAAAGCTCCGTAAGCCAGCCATAACAAATAGGCAGCGCCGATTATCCTTAGCGCGGTCATCCCCCAAGCCATTTTCGAAAGGATAAGCCCGACCCCCAGCAAAGTGAGAATGTTAAGAGTAAGACTTGCGAAAGCAATTCCCAGCGTTGCAAACATCGCTGGCGCACGGCCTTCGCTGGTAGCAATGCCAATCAGCATCGCAACCGAGGGTCCAGGCGATGATGCGCCTATCAATAAGATTAAGTATGCTGCGATGAATCCGGGTAAAAATGTCGCAAACTCTGTCATGATAACCCCGTTTCTACACGTCTCAACTGGCTTCTAATTTAATCATCCCCTTGGTGCTTTCGCAAGAATGAAATTGAGGTCGGGTTGCTCTATATGTTGGACCGGTTGAAATCTATGCGCGCGCGCAATATTAAACCAAAACAAACAATGATCGGACATCAAGTGCCCATTCCCGAAGCCCCCCATGGCGCGCCTTGGCGCAACTTTTATGGCCGCACCCGCGTAAGGGGCAGGTTGAGCATATGGAAACAACGCTAAAAGACCTATCGCCAAAAAATATCACATGGGCAGACAACCCAAAACGCAACCCGATTGATCTGATAGAATTGTTTGGCAATAGTCGCCCCGTCTGGCTGGAAATCGGCTTTGGCGGAGGCGAGCATTTATTGCATATGGCCCAAACCTATCCCGATATCGGCATCATTGGCTGTGAACCTTATGTCAACGGCGTAGCCATGCTGGTGCCGCGCATTGCTGAGACCGGCACAAAAAACGTGCGAGTCCATATGGGCGATGCCCGCGACATGCTGGATGTTCTACCTGAAGCCTCGCTCAACAAGGCGTTTTTGCTATATCCTGACCCATGGCCCAAATCGCGGCATCACCGGCGGCGGTTTGTTGAACCCGAAAACATCGATCAACTGGCGCGCGCCCTGAAATCAGGGGCCGAATTCCGTGTTGCCACCGATATTGAAGATTACGTGCGCCACACGATGGAACATATGACCAGCCGGAGCGATTTTGAGTGGTTAGCCGAAACACCGGATAACTGGCGCAAACCCTGGGCCGACTGGCACCGCACAAGATACGAGGTCAAAGCCATCCGCGAGGGCCGCACCCCGCATTATATGACCTTCCGGCGGATATAATCCTGCCGAGCGCAGCGAGGCCAAGCCCAACCGACGGGCGGGAGAACTCCTTGTCATACAGGAACCCTCCCGCAATCCAGCGGCGCTTTTGCTAGCGCAAAAGACCACTTCCTTTTGGGCGTGGCCTCAGCTTCGCCTCGGTGGGTCCAGAGGAAAACATTGTCGATAAGGCCAAAATCACCTAATCTGCCAGAAATTTGGTTTTGAAAGCTGTTCCGATGAAAAAAGCCCTTCGCCATGTGATGAAAACTCTGGCCACATTGTTGAT
Organism: Rhodobacterales bacterium; assembly: GCA_003228875.1. Lineage (GTDB taxonomy): Bacteria > Pseudomonadota > Alphaproteobacteria > Rhodobacterales > Rhodobacteraceae > UBA3077. The sequence continues at coordinate 13,310 of QIGK01000067.1, read as the reverse complement.
TGTTGCCATTGGTCTGCTGATCTGGAAATGGGATGATGTGCAACGGTTGCTGGCGGTCAATTGGCGGTCAATTCCTTGTTTGAACAAGAAAACATCGTTGATAATTTCAGCAATATGGACGCGGTTTTTTTCAATGCGGTCCTTGATATTCCAGATGGTCCACCCACGCCATTGCCGGTTGACCAACGCGACATGCCTGACATGATGGAAAATTGGATCACTGAGCGTTCTGTGACCGGAATTGTGGTGCTCAAAGACGGTAATGTCGCCTATGAAGATTATTTTTTGGACACCTCCCCCGACGATCTGCGGATTTCATGGTCCATTGCCAAAAGCTTTTTGTCAGCCCTGTTTGGCATTCTGTTGGACGAGGGCGAAATTGAATCCATCGACGATCAGGTCACTAAATATGTGCCGGAACTGGCTGAGAGCGCTTATAACGGTGTGACAATCCGCAATGTGTTGAACATGGCCAGCGGGGTGGAATTTGATGAGGATTACCTCGATTTCAACTCCGACATCAACAAAATGGGTCGGGTGCTGGCGCTGGGCGGTTCTATGGACGGTTTTGCAACCAAAATCACCGGCACCATTGGTGAGCCGGGTGGAAAATGGCAATATGTATCAATTGACACCCATGTTTTAGGCATGGTTATGCGTGGCGCCACGGGGCGCAGCATTCCAGACTTGATGGTGGAAAAACTGTTAACCCCGATGGGGTTGGAGGCTGACCCGATACTGTTAACCGATGGCGATGGCGTGGGTTTTGTGCTGGGGGGTCTGAACCTGCGCACCCGCGATTACGCACGGCTTGGGCAGATGTATTTGCAAGACGGTATGTATAACGATCTGCAAATTGTGCCTGCCGAGTGGGTTTTGCAATCGACTCAACCCAGCGCGCCAACGCAAGAAGGTGCAATACAATACGGGTTCCAGTGGTGGATGCCCTCAGATGCAACTCAATTCGAATATTTCGCGCGCGGCATTTATGGGCAGTATATTTATGTCAATAAGCTCGCTGGTGTGGTGATTGCGGTAAATTCAGCTGACCGCGCTTTTCGCGAAGATGGGTCTTTTGAGCAAAACATCGCTGCTTTCCGTTCCATCGCGGCTGCCTTGAATTGATATGGACCCTTGGCTGGCGGTTGGCTATAGATTGGCCAAGATTTCCATGCAAGGTTTGAACCATGAGCAGCCACACCGCGCCTATCCCGATGACATCACGCAAATGCGGGCCGCTTTCGGGCGTTGCATTGGTTCCGGGTGACAAATCAATCTCGCACAGATCATTGATTCTGGGGGCTTTGTCGGTGGGAGAAACCCATGTGACAGGGCTGCTAGAGGGCGGCGATGTGCTGGATACTGCCAAAGCCATGCAAGCATTTGGTGCTGACATCGAACGTATTGGCGACGGAGAATGGAGCATTCACGGCGTTGGCGTGGGTGGCTTTGCTGAACCGGATCATGTGATTGATTGCGGCAATGCAGGCACCGGCGTGCGGCTGATTATGGGCGCGATGGCAACCACTGATATATCGGTAACCTTTACGGGGGATGCAAGTCTGCGATCTAGGCCGATGGGCCGAGTTACGGACCCTTTAGCGCTGTTTGGCGCTGCGGCACATGGGCGTTCCGGCAGGCGCTTGCCGTTAACCATGGTTGGCGCGGCTGATCCGGTGCCGGTACGTTATGCAACGCCGATGCCCTCTGCACAGGTGAAATCTGCGGTGCTGCTGGCGGGCTTAAATGCGCCGGGTGAAACTGTTGTGATTGAACAAGAGGCCACCCGTGACCATACGGAACGCATGCTGGCGGGGTTTGGCGCGGAAATCAGCACTGAAATCACCGATGAAGGCCGGGTGATTACCCTGAAAGGCCAGCCGGAATTGACCGGACAAAATATTATTGTGCCGCGCGATCCTTCGTCAGCCGCGTTTCCGGTTGTGGCGGCTTTGTTGGTCAAAGGCTCAGATATTTCTTTGCCCAATATCGGCATGAACCCAACCCGGGCAGGGCTTTTTGCGGCCCTGAAACTGATGGGTGCAGATATTGCATATTCAAATGAACGGCTAGAAGGCGGCGAACCTGTTGCGGATTTGCGGGTTAAACACGGACCCTTAAAAGGCATCACCGTGCCACCCGAAGACGCAGCAACCATGATCGACGAATATCCTATTTTGGCCGTGCTGGCCGCCACTGCATCGGGCATCACCCACATGCCGGGCATCAAGGAAATGCGGGTCAAAGAGTGTGACCGAATTGACGCTATGGTAACGGGCCTGACCGCCTGTGGCATCAAGGTTGAGGAATCTGAAGACAGTATGACCATCCATGGCATGGCCGATATTCCTGGCGGCGCAACCTGCAAAACCCATCTGGATCACCGCATCGCCATGAGCTTTATGTGTCTGGGCATGGTCACCCAAAACCCTGTTAAAATCGACGATGCCGGTGCCATTGAAACCAGCTTTCCCGACTTTTTACCTTTGATGGAGACTTTGGGTGCAAAATTTGTTAAAGTGAATCGGTAAATAGTTAACGTTGAGGTTTTTAATGAATACTCTGATCCGCCTGTTTTGGCCGCTATGCTTCCTGACCATCGCCTATTTTGCTTATATTCAGGTCTTTATAATGCCCGGAATATTGGTGGATTCCGGTGGGTTTACACCGCTTGATACCGCCATTACCGGCTATACCGCCGCCGAAGCAAAAGCCTTTTTTCTTGCGCTTCAGGCATCGGGAAACACCATTTTTGCGAAGTTCCATGCGTTTGACGACATGATTTTCCCAATGCTCTATGGCGTAACCCTTGCGCTTGCGCTTTGGATATTGACCAATGGCTGGTCAAAAACCATTCGCATAATTCTGGCAGCAGCACCGCTGACCGCCACGGCGGTTGATTACCTTGAAAACGCAAAAATTGTTATGATGCTGGAAATGGATGCAGCAAAAATACCAAAAAGCCTTGCAGATGCGGCAAATTCCCTGACCACCACAAAATATACCCTGATCGGCATTTCAATTGGCATTATCATTGTCATTCTGACCCAAAGGTTTATCGTGAATTCAATGTCCGAAGATAAAATCAGGATTGATAATGTCTAATAACACTACTGGTGGTTGCCTATGTGGGGCAGTTACCTATCAGCTGTCTGGCCCCTTGCGGGATGTTGTTTACTGCCATTGCCAGCAATGCCGCAAAACCTCCGGTCATTTTGTTGCCGCAACATCTGTCGCACGGGAAAATATCCAGATTGATGGCAATGTCACATGGTTTCAATCCTCAGAATCAGCGCGGCGCGGGTTTTGCCAGACCTGCGGGTCCAACCTTTTTTGGGATGGTGCGGGCGTCAATCTTTCGATTTTTGCCGGAACTTTGGATAATGCTGATGGAATAAAAGCCATAGGCCATATCTTTGTGGCGGATAAAGGCGCATATTATAACCTGACGGATGGGTTGCCTTGCGCGGCGCAACGTGACGAAGAATTGACAACAATGGTGGAATAACGTGTTTCGAAAACTTAAAGCAACAATAGTTTTCTTAAGCCTGATGGCTGCTACGCCGCTGGTTGCGCAAACAAACGCTGCGATAAATTGCTTTTTGGGTGGCATTATACCCACCGAATCTTTGCATGAAACGGTTGTGACCTTTCAGAATAATTCCGATACCGATGTCGATATCCTATGGATCAGCTATGAGGGCGAGGAGGTTTATTATAACACCCTCATCCCCGGGGAAAGCTATGAACAGCCCAGTTATTATGGCCATCCATGGGTGATTTATCGTGCTGAATCAAATGTTTGCAAAGGCATCGTTATTCCCTATGCGCCTAATGTTTTGCTGATGATCGACTAACCCATGCTGCCGATTGAGCCGATCCTGCCGGAGCTGTTGGCAGCAATGAAACGCAATGGCATGGGTGTGTTACAAGCCCCGCCGGGGGCGGGCAAAACCACAAGGGTTCCGGCATATCTGTATGAAAACCAGTTTTGCAAAGGCCGGATAATCATGCTGGAACCGCGCCGTGTTGCGGCGCGCGCTGCTGCGGAGCGCTTGGCTGAGGGCATGGGTGAAGCCATTGGCCAATCGGTTGGCTATCGCATTAAAGGCGAAAGCAAGGTTTCGGGAAAAACCCGTATTGAGGTTGTCACCGAGGGTATTTTAACCCGCATGATCCAGTCAGACCCTGAATTATCAGGCATAGACTGTGTGATCTTTGACGAATTCCACGAACGCTCGCTTAACGCTGACCTTGGCTTGGCGCTTTGCCTTGAAATCCGCGAGGCCCTGCGCCCCGATCTGGCATTATTGGTCATGTCGGCTACGCTGGATGCCGAACCGGTGGCAGCCTTGATGGGCGATGCCGCGATAATCACCGCCAAAGGTCGCAGTTTTCCGGTTGAAACAAAATGGCTGGACCGGCCTTGGACCAAACCGGGGCAGCGCAGGCCTCGGTTTGAACAGGCGTTGGCTGATTTGGTGATTACCGCTGCCAATGAAAACGAAGGCGGTATTCTGGTATTTTTACCCGGTGCAGGGGAAATTCGCCGTGTGGAAACCCTGCTGAAAGGCCGGATAAAAAACGCCAATATCATGCCGCTTTACGGGGCGATGCCATTTTCCAAACAACGTCAAGTGCTACAACCTCTTGAAGCCGGCCGAAAAATTGTTTTGGCCACCAGCATTGCCGAAACTTCCCTGACCATCCCCGATATTCGAATTATTGTGGATGGCGGCAAATCGCGCCGCGCGCGGTTTGATGCCGGTTCAGCCATGTCGCAACTGGTAACCGAGCGGGTCACCAAAGCCGAAGCCGAACAGCGGCGCGGACGGGCGGGGCGCGTCGCAGCAGGGGTATGTTATCGGCTTTGGACCAAAGGCGAGGAAGGCGGCATGCGTGGCTTTGCCCCTGCTGAAATCGAATCCACCGATTTAACCGCGCTGGTGCTGGAACTGGCACTTTGGGGCGAAAACGACCCTGCCAATCTGGCGTTTCTGACCCAACCTCCGAAAACGGCGTTTATGGCTGCACAGGTCCTGTTAAAAACCCTTGGCGCGCTGGATGCTGATAACCGCATAACCCCACATGGCAAAGCATTGGCAGCACTGCCTACGCATCCACGCCTTGGGCAGATGATTTTGAAATCGGGCGGCAAAACGGCGGCATTGCTGGCAGCATTGCTGGAAAACAGAGACCCGCTGCGCAATGCGCCAAGCGACATAAGCCTGCGCATAGAGGCATTGCAAGACAGTAAAAAATTCCAACGCGACCATCCGTATTTGGTTGATAAATCACTGCTGGCAATGATCAGGGCAGATGCAAAACGGTTTTTACAGCCCCTAAAAACCCCTGCAAGCACCGGTGCGTTGCTATCCCTAGCCTTTCCTGACCGGATCGGGTTAAACCGTGAGGGCACCGCAGGCCAATTTCTGCTAAGCGGCGGCAAAGGTGCCATCATTGCCGCTGGTGACCCGCTGGCCACATCCCGCCTGATTGTTGCGGCTGATCTTGATGGCGACACCCGCGAAGCCAAAACCAGACTGGCGGCGCGGATTACCACATCGGAACTGCTGGAATGGCATGGCGAAAATATCGTCGGTGTTGAAATATGTGAATGGTCCAAGCGAGACCGAAAAATCATTGCGCGGCAACAAAAAACCCTTGGCGCGTTGGTTCTGGAGGACCGGAATTGGAATAAAGCCCCGCCTGATACCATCGCCTCGGCCATGGTTTTGGGCATTCAAGACATGGGGCTAGAATGCCTGAACTGGAATAAAGCCGCGCGTTTACTGGTAGCGCGTGTAGAATGGCTCCGCGCGCGCGGCGCTGAAATATCGCGCATGGATCAACCTGCCCTAACGGAAACCCTGCATATCTGGCTGGCGCCGTTTCTGTTGGGCTGTCGTAACCGCGTTGATGTAAAAAACCTTGATCTAATGCCCGCATTGGAAAACCTGCTAGGCTGGGAAGGCAAACAAATGCTCGATAAATTGGCCCCCAGCAGCATCAAGGCACCAACCGGCACAAGGCTGATGGTGGATTATAGCACCGAGCAGCCCTCAATTTCGGTGCGTTTACAGGAAATGTTTGGCATGATCAAACATCCGACCGTAGGGCCGGACCGTTTGCCCTTGCTTATCGAGCTGTTATCTCCCGCCCGTCGTCCGGTGCAAACCACCGCTGATCTGCCGGGGTTTTGGCAGAATTCTTATGGGGATGTGCGCAAAGACATGCGCGGGCGATACCCCAAACACCCATGGCCGGAAGACCCTGAAAAGGCTTTGCCAACCCGACGGGTTAAGCCAAAACCCTAATCCTTGTCTTCATCCATCTTCAAAATCTCAGCGCCACGCTCAGTTAGCATCACCGAAATAATGTCTGCCATTTGCTTACCTGCGCCACGGCTGGTCGCGCCTCCAACCCCGATGCTTTTGCCAAATGCCCACCAAAGCCCCGGCGCCCAGCCCCGTTGCACCGGGTTTTTAAGCCGGATCAAGAAGCCTGACGAGGGCCGAAAGGCAAACATCCCGCGATCAACTTTGGCAATTTCTTCCAAAGAACAGAAATGCCTACCGTTGCTATGGAACAACCCATCGCCGGTCAAAACAAGGCTATGTTCCGTTGCGTTCCAAAACCGCCAAGCAAACCAAAGCAATACAAACCCGAATACCGCCAGAGAAAGGCTCCAAAATATGTTGGTTGACGGCAAAGTTGCGACCGTAAAAAGCAAAAATCCTGCCAGAATCACCTGAACAGAAACGCCGATAGTGCGGCGAAAACGGGATACTTCGAGCCGTGCGAGTTCTTTTGCCATGGGGCCTCCTTTTTCGGGGCTTATACGGTGCTATTGCACCAAAGGGAAAGCCGCTTGTTTACACAAACCTTGTCACGCTTTGTGACAGGATGGTTTCAACCGCCCGTTTGATATTGAAAACCCGGCTGTTTTCGCCCAAAACCAGACCCGAGCAGAAAAGGACACATAAAATGTGCGGCATTATTGGAATTCTTGGAAAAGCCGAGGCAACACCGCTGATGGTGTCAGCCCTTAGACGGCTGGAATATCGAGGCTATGACAGCGCGGGGGTTGCAACGGTTAACAATGGCAAACTGGATTACCGCCGTGCGGTGGGCAAACTGGTTGAGCTGGAAAAAACCCTTGCCGCCAAGCCTTTGGCAGGTAAATCCGGCATTGGCCATACTCGCTGGGCAACCCACGGTGCGCCCAACACCGAAAACGCTCACCCGCATGTAACTGGCCCTGTGGCGGTGGTGCATAACGGCATTATTGAAAATTTCCGGCCTTTACGCGACGCATTGCTTAGAAACGGTGCGGTTTTTACATCTGACACCGATACCGAAGTGGTCGCTCAGCTATGTGCCGCCAATATTGCCGCTGGCATGAATCCCCACGCAGCGGTTGACGCGACCTTGGCACGTCTGGAAGGCGCGTTTGCGCTGGCATTTTTGTTTGAAGGACATGATGACCTAATGATTGCGGCGCGGCGCGGGTCTCCGCTGGCGATTGGGCATGGGGATGGTGAAATGTTTATCGGCTCCGATGCCATGGCGCTGGCCCCGCTGACCAAACGCATTACCTATCTGGAGGAGGGCGACCGTGCGGTTGTTTCCCGCGAAGGTGTCGAAATTTACGACGCGCTGGGCAATCTTGCCAATCGTGAATTGCGGGTAGTGAATCTAGACACAGTGCTGATCGACAAAGGCAGCCACCGGCATTTTATGGGTAAGGAAATCCATGAACAGCCCTCGGTGCTGGCATTTGCGCTGTCGCATTATCTAAACGCCGATCGGACAGCCATTGTTATTCCCGAAGGCGCGCCGGATTTTAACCAATTTGACAGGCTGGTTCTGGTGGCTTGCGGCACTGCGTTTTATGCCTGCCATGTGGCCAAATACTGGTTTGAGCAATACGCCCGCATTCCGGTTGAAATCGATGTGGCGTCGGAATTTCGCTATCGCGAGCCGCCCATCACCCCGCGTGACGGGGTCATTCTGGTTAGCCAATCCGGTGAAACGGCGGATACATTGGCGGCATTACGATATGTGCAGGGCAAAGCTGGACAGGTGATTGCCATCATCAACGCCCCCGAAAGCTCCATTGCGCGCGAGGCCGATTTGGCTTTGCCGATCAAAGCCGGGGTTGAGGTTTCGGTTGCCTCATCAAAGGCGTTTACCTGCCAGTTGGCAGTATTTGCCGCCTTGGCAATTCTGGCGGCGCGGCAGCGCGGTGAAATTAATGCAGCACGCGAAACCGAACTGATCGCTAAACTCACCCAATTGCCAAGGCTGCTGAACGAAGCATTGGCCCAAGAACCTGAAATGGCGCTGATCGCGCGTGATCTTGCCAAAGCCCGCGATATTCTGTTTTTGGGGCGCGGCGCGATGTATCCGCTGGCGCTGGAAGGCGCATTAAAACTGAAAGAACTCAGCTATATCCACGCCGAAGGCTATGCCAGTGGCGAGCTGAAACACGGGCCGATTGCCCTAATTGACGAATCCGTGCCGGTAATCTGTTTTGCGCCGGTTGATCCGCTGTTTGATAAAACCGTCAGCAACATGCAAGAAGTCATGGCGCGGGGTGGTAAGGTTTTGCTGGTGACAGATCTTGAGGGCGCAAAACGCGCCGGTGACGGGGTTTGGAAAACGCTTATCATGCCCGCAACAGACCCGTTTCAGGCCCCGATGGTTTACGCGGTTCCGGCGCAATTGCTGGCCTATCACACGGCAATTGAAAAAGGCACAGACGTAGACCAACCGCGCAATCTGGCAAAATCTGTCACGGTGGAATAGGGGTTATTTTTTAGCTTTATAAGCCTGCCACAGGTCATCGCGGCGGGTTTTTGTGATGGTTTCGGCCTGTTCCTGCCGCCACGCGGCAATTTTGCCGTGATGCCCCGAAAGCAGGATTTCAGGGATTTCATGCCCTTCCCAAATGGTTGGGCGGGTATAATGCGGGTGTTCCAGCAGCCCGTCCGAAAAGGATTCCTGCTCAAATGATTGCTGGTTGCCCAGCACATTTGGCAATAGCCGCACACAAGCATCTATCATCGCCTGCGCCGCTATTTCACCGCCGGTCAGGATAAAATCGCCAAGGCTGATTTCCTCAACCTCGCGCGCGTCCAGCACCCGTTGGTCAACACCTTCAAAGCGCCCGCAAAGCAGGGTAATGCCTTTGGCGCGGCTAAGGCGTTGCGCAACCGCCTGATCAAAGGGTTTGCCGCGCGGCGACAGGTAAATCACCGGCCAATCCGCACGGGAATGCTGGGTTTGGGCAGCGTCCAGCGCCTCACCCACCACATCGGCACGCAACACCATGCCCGCACCCCCCCCTGCCGGGGTATCATCAACATTTCGGTGTTTTCCACGCCCAAAGCGGCGGATATCCAGTGGTTCCAACGCCCATAACCCGTCTTTCAGGGCGGTGCCGGTTAAGGATTGCCCGAGAATTCCGGGAAACATCTCTGGATACAATGTCAGCACCTTGGCTTTCCAAGCGCCCGCCAGATCAGGCGAATCCTGCACCAATGCGCGCGGCTGACGGGATGCTGCAATAGATATGCGGCCATGGGATTTGGATGGTTTGGTCATGGTATTGAAGTGTCACATTAAAGGGCAAATGTCGATATTTCAAAGCTTCGCTAGAATATCGACTTTTTTCTGCTTTAATTCCTTGGGGTTTTTTATTTCATTATTCAGTGGTTTTGTCTGGCTGGCCACGATTGGTTCGTTTTGCTTTTGGCAGATTTTCCAAAATCTGTTCGGGAATATCAATCAGATCAAAAAGCGCCTGCGCCATCCCCAACCGCATTGGTCCATATTGTTCAAGTTTCGCTGTGTGAACCGGAACAGGGGCAATAGCCTCAGAGATTTTTGCCGCTTCAAGGTCCAGATTCGGCAATTTGACAAACAAGCTGCAAAAACCTTCAAGATCCTCTCGAATACGGATGGATCGGGAAAGATGGCCATAGACGCTTTTGATCCAAGACTTGGTTTCGCGGGTTGTATACAAAAACTCTACCTGCACATCCTTTCCGAACCGACGCTGCAATTCGCGAATTATTTCTTTGGCCAAAGGAATGGCAGAGCGGGAATAATTCTGAATGGTGCGGATGCCAAACCGCCGGTGCCCCGGCATAACGCCGCTAAAACCTTCCCAGGATAAAATTATGACCTCAGTAGCAGGAATGCCATTTAGAAATGATCGCAACGCAAAGCGAAATTGCATTCGTCGGCGCAAATAGGGTTGCAACCCGTATCGGCGGCCTAAATTCCCGGTCTTCAAAAAATCCTTTTTTAAATAGATGTCCGCATAGGGCTTCAACGCCTTGCGATTTTTATCGAAATAGTCCTGCAAACTGCTTGTGCCGGTCTTATGAAAGCCGGCATGCACGATAATGCGGATTGGTTTGAGTTTCGAAATATCAAAACATCCCTTCAGGCGGGTCTATTACAATGCATTTCGCCGCCAGATCAACGGTTGGCACCGATTCCATCGTAAAAGGCAATAGGGCCGGTTCTTTTAGTCTTGCGTTGCTGATTTCAAGAATATCGCCCGCGCCATGATCATGCACCGCAGTGACTTTTCCACAAAATGCTCCGCCAGTATCCACCACGTCCAAACCGATCAGATCGGAATGGTAATATTCATCATCGGGCAAAGATGGCAGTTGATCTCTTGGCACATAAAGCCGTGTTCCACGCATAGCATCCGCGTCTTCTTTGTTTGCCATTTCGCCGAGTTTTGCTGCAAAACCGCCTTTTACCGTGCGGGTCAGCTCAATATTATAACTATTTTTGCCGTTTTGCAAATAAAGCGGGCTATAGGCGCCAATCGCGGCAGGGTCAGCACAGAAAGATTTTATCCGCACTTCGCCGCGCACACCAAAAGCGCCAGAAACCGCGCCCACGCATATCAAATCTGGTTTGGCCATTTTAACTTTCCTGCATTGCTGCCAACATCTGGCTCGGTTGTTTCATTTTAGCGATGCTTAAATGCCTGCACAACTTCGCCATAGCCTTGACGCGGAGTGCAATAAGCAAAACGGTCGCAAGGACTATGCCAAGCGACCGCTGATTTTTATCCGTGGCCAAAAGCACAGAAACCGCGATCAAAGCTGATCTTGGTGTGTTTGCACCGACAATCTCAACCCAGTATCGCGTTTCCATGATTTGCCCCTTTCGGGCAGCCTATTCTACTGCAGCTTCTTCCACAGCTTCTGCTGGCGCAGCAGCGGCCTCAGCGGCGGCGGTTTCTTTTTCAGCTTTTTCAGCAGCACGTTCAACGGCAGCTTTATGTGGCTTGCCTTTGTTGGGGTTGTTCCGGGATTTTTTCTCAACAACGCCAGCGGCTTCCAGAAAACGCGACACACGGTCGGTGACTTGTGCACCTTGATCCATCCAGTGCTTTACACGCTCAAGGTCGATCATCACACGATCCTCAGAATCTTTGGCCAGCAACGGGTTATATGTGCCGATTTTTTCAATAAAGCGCCCATCGCGCGGCATGCGGCTGTCAGCCACAACAATGCGATAAAAAGGACGTTTCTTGGACCCACCACGGGCCAGACGAATTTTAACAGCCATTTTGAATTCTCCTATAAGATGGCAAAGATGGGATCACCCATCTGAATGTTGGTTTTTAGTGTTCTCGTGATGCCTGATGACCTCGGAAATTATGAAGTTCAGGAATTTCTTGGCAAATTCAGGGTCGAGGTCAGCCTTACCTGCCAACTCCTCCAGCCGTGCAATTTGTTTTTCTTCGCGCACCGGGTCAGAGGCGGGCAAATCATGCAACGCCTTCAATACGCCCACCGCTTGGGTATGTTTGAACCGCTCACCAAGCGTGTAAACAAGGATCGAATCGAGCCGGTCAATGCTTTCGCGATGTCCATGAAGGATTTCAGCGGCTTTTTGTTGATCAGGTGTCATTGTAAGGCCTCCGGTGCTTGGTGGCGGTAAACATCAGATGGATCATCAGCGTTTGGGTGGCGCGCGCTTTTGTCTAGGACAGCGCCCAATTTCATTGCCACGGCGACCGATCCAGCGTTTTCGGGGGCAACATAACTGACACAGTCAGCCCAGCTTAAGCCCAAAAATTTATGGTCGCGCAGCGCTAACATTGCTTCAGTAACATAGCCATAGCCTTCAGATTGTTCTGACCAAAGACACCAGCCCATTTCGCATTCTGGCAATTCGATTGGATGACGTGGCCCAACATGCCCTATGGCAGTACCATCTTTCAGCGTAACGATATATTTTCCGTATCCACGCAACATCCATTGACCAGAAAGTGCTGCAAACCCACGCCAGCTTTCGCCAAGACTGTTATCCGGTCCGCCAACAAATTTTGACCGCTCTTGCGTGTAAAACTCAGCATATGCATCAAAATCTGCAATAACAGGCATTCGCAAAGTTAGGCGATCAGTCGCAAGAGTTGGAATATTGAAACCGCTCATTACACCACCACCTGATTTGCAGGAACGTGCCGCCATATTTCCGTTGGGCCGAATTTTTCATGGGTGAAATCGCCGTCGCGGCTGGCGCCCATGCGCTGGGCCACGCTGCGCGAGCCGTGGTTTTCCGGCGCAACAAGGCTGATCGCTGTGGTCCAGCCAAGGGTGGTATAGGCATGGGTCCGCGCCGCCAGTGCAGCCTCGGTGGCATAGCCCTTGCCCTCATACCCGTTCATCAAATCCCAGCCAATTTCCGGCTCGGGCCAATCCAGTGGAAACCAAAGCCCGATCAATCCGCAGAATTGACCGGTGGAGATTTCCTCAACCGCCCAGCGGCCATAACCACGCAAGGCCCAATGGCCAATTTCACATGCCAAAAAACGCCAAGCCTGCGTTTCGGTGGCCGGACCGCCGATGAATTTTGAGCGATCCGAGGCGTAAAATTCGGCAAAAGCCGGAAAATCATCGGCTTTGAGCGCACGTAATACCAGTCGATCAGTGATAAGGGTAGGAATACTGGTCACGGCATCAACCCCAATTCTTGCGGCGAAGCGCCAGTAAGAACAGGCCGCGTGAAGCTGCGGTCATAGCGGATAATACATTGGGTTTTGAGCGCATAGGCATAAGCAGCCTGACAATCAGCGTCTTGTGCCATCCGGGTCCGGTAATTTTCATAGTCAGCAAGCGTTGGGAAGGAAAAATGGCAATAGGCGATGTCGTTTGGTCCTTCAGAAGGCAACCAATACCCATGGTGGGTTCCGCCCATCTTATTGATAAGATGAATCCACATTTTTGCATAGTTTTCGAACTCGGGAACTTTGTTCGGGTCAATGGTGT
>QIGK01000053.1 GCA_003228875.1 Rhodobacterales bacterium | reverse complement strand
ACAGAACATTCGCATTATTTTTGCTTGTTTGTAGAGGCTTATCCGTTGTATTTGTTCATTATTAGACCTTATCATCTTATAGATGATGGTCGGGATCCTAGGATATATTTGATTTTGTGCCGCCGGTAAATTTTTAATTCGCCCAGTCTTGTATTTTATTGTCTCAGAAATGCCAGAAACCAGCGAGAATCACAAGGTTTTGACCTGCAATGCTTTGCGGTTTCCCTTGTTTTCTTGACTCTGCTGATTAGATGGTATTCAAGTAATGAAATATATACATTTCTGCGAAAAGGACACAAAATGCTGGATGACAAAACAGGTGGTTTTGAGAACGCCAAAAGCATGTCAATTATCGTGACCAAAGGGTCGCTTGATTGGGCATATCCGCCATTCATCCTTGGCACTACTGCTGCGGCGATGGACCTTGACGTAACCATGTTTTTCACTTTTTACGGATTGCCGCTTTTGAATAAAAAACTGGACCTGAAAATGACAACGCTGGGCAATCCGGCTATGAAAATGCCAATGGCTGGCATGCATATGGCGATGCCGAATATCATCTCGGCCTTGCCGGGTGTTGACCGTGGTGCGACCATTATGATGAAAAACCTGTTCAAGAAAAAAGGCGTCGCCTCGATCGAGGAGCTGCGCGAAGCAGCGGTTGAATCCGACGTGCGTTTGATTGCCTGCCAGATGACACTTGACCTATTTGAGATGGATCGCAAAGACATGATCGACGGAATTGAGCTGGGCGGCGCTGCGACTTATATAGAAGTCGCCACCAAATCCGACATCAACCTATTTATCTAACCATAGCTAAGGAATATTGAAATGGCTGACCAAACTCTGAATGCAGAGGGGCTGAACTGCCCACTGCCTATTATCAAAGCTAAAAAATCCCTGAAGGGCATGACCGCTGGCGAAACCCTGGCGATCACTTCCACCGATCCGGGTTCGGTTGCTGACTTTGCTGCGTTTTGCAACATGACCGGCAACAGCCTGCTATCATCGGGTTCCGAGGGCAACATCTATTCTTTTGAGATCAAAAAGAACTGATTTCGAAAATATTCAAATGAATGCCTCGCGCCTAGCGGGGCATTTTTTTTGCCCGCACGAAATCTACAAACCGTTCGGCCCATGGGTTTTGTTCGGAGTTGCGAAGATGGCAGAAACCGGCGATCAGGTTGTTTATAATCACCCCGTCGTTTTTGCCATCCAGCCCGTGGCCGCGCAGAATCTCATAGGCGTATTCGGTGTCGTCCGGTAGGTTATCTATCCGCGCGTAATGAAACTCATGGGCGGGAAACTCAAAATCACCTTTTAACCGCGCATATCCCCGCCCTTGCGGGCGGGCCTGCATCACCGCATCCCCATCCACAGCACCAACCATGTCAAACCGTTTTCCCTGCCATTCCAGCGTTTGGCACAGATACATCAAGCCGCCGCATTCCGCATAAGCGGGCATACCGGATTTGATGGCGTGGCGAATACTGGCCCGCATCGAAATGTTTTCGGCCAGTGCCACCATCTGGGTTTCAGGGAAGCCGCCGCCTATAAACAGCCCATCAACATCGGGCAATTTCGGGTCGTTTAAGGTGTCAAAGAAAACCAGCTTTGCACCCGAATTTTCCATGGCTTGCAGGTCGTCTGGGTAATAAAATCCAAACGCGGTGTCACGCGGGATGCCGATGCGGATATCTGGTTTGCGGGTTATTGGTGCCAGCGTTTCAACGGTGATTTCAGGCGCTGAGTTGGCGATTTCGATCAGGTGGTCCAGATCAATTGATGCTGCGATTATCTCAGCAATTTTCCCGAGAGCCGCGTTGCTTTCAACGGGTGTTGTCAGGCCCAAATGCCGCTCTCCGATTTCCAGCGCTTTGTCGCGCCGCACTGCGCCGATCACCGGAATATCGGTGAATTTTTCGACTGCCGCGCGCAGTTTTGCCTCATGCCTTGGGCCGCCGACTTTGTTTAGAATAACGCCCGCGATGTTCACATCGGGGTCAAACGACTGGTAACCTGTGAGCAGTGGTGCAATGCCCCGCGTCATGCCAACCGTATCGATCACCAGAATGACCGGAGCTTTCAGCAGTTTTGCCATGGCGGCGTTGCTGTCGCAGCCCTCCAGATCAACCCCGTCAAACAGGCCTTTATTGGCTTCGATCAGGTTCAGTTCTGACGATTTGCTTGAATAAAGCCGCAGTAATTCATCGTGACCCATTGTGTTAAAATCGAGGTTATAACAATTGCCTTGCGCGGCTTTTGCCAGCCACATCGGGTCAATGTAATCTGGGCCTTTTTTAAAAGTTTGAACGGTTAGGCCGCGCGCGGTTAGGGCAGCCGTCAAGCCCGTAGAAATGACCGTTTTGCCGGAGGACTTATGTGCCGCTGCGATGAATATTCGTGACATATTTTTTTCCACTTCGCCCGGCTTGCCGGGCCGCGCCAGACCTGCCCCACGGGGCGGGCGCGCCCACCCCTCAGGTCAGGCGCGGCCCTATGTTTTGCTCATTTCAGCGGCAACAAACCCTTGTCCCGCTTATTCCACATTTCTTGCGCCAAGGCTTGCGCTGCATCAACACTGTCGGCCTTGCCCAGTGATCGCAAAGCAATCGCCAGCGTTCCGGTGACCGAGGCTTCGGCATATTCGCTTGTCGCATCGCCATTCCAAACTGAAATCAACGCGCCTAGGTCCATCTCCAGATCAGCAACCGCATGGCCCTCAGCCAGCAATTGCGGCCAGTTTTCGGTTGTAACCTCATCATTTGCGGCTGTTCCGGCCAGTGTTGGTTTGTTGGGTCGGCGTTCAATTTCGCCGCCCTCACCGCGAAACACGGTTGTTACGGGTTGGCCCAGCAAAAGCCCGGCGCCCGCATGAATATCCATAAAGCCGCGATGGAAAATGCCTTGCATCATCACTGGTGCGTTAAACGGGTTTAACATACGCGAAAAACTGTTCACCGGCGAGCGCAGGCCCAGAACCGGTTTTAGGTCCATCAGGGCTTGCAGCGGCGCGCACAGGTCTTTCAGGCCTATAAAACCAAAATTCCGCTCAGCGATTTGCGCGGCGGCCTCATCCAGTGAACGCGCCACCGGATAGCCCAGAAATTCCAGTGCTGTATCCGTATAAATCCGTCCCGGAGTGTGCTCGCCGGACCCGTGCATCATCACTTTGACATCGTTTTGCGACAGCAAGATCGCGCTCAGCAAAAACCACGGTAATTGCCGGCGTTTGCCTGCGTAAGATGACCAATCGAGATCAACCGCGGGAAGCGTGTCAGGCGTTTCCAGCACCGAGCGGGTGCCAAGGGTAAATCCTGCAATCTCTCCGGGGCTTTCTTCTTTTAGGCGCAGCAGCATCAGGAACGCGCCGATCTGCTCCGGCTCGGCCTCACCGCGCAGGATCATCGCCATTGAATCCATGGCTTCCTCCAGCGTCAGGTGGCGCTGTTTGGTTTTGCCGCGCCCGAGGATGGCTACATATTTTGCAAAAGGATGGATGGGTTTTGACATGGTTATTCCGACGTTGCTTCCGGCAGTATACGCAAGATTTTAATCGCAATGCCAGTGATGATAAATGCCAGCGCCACCGCCCCTAAGCCCAGCGCCCATTCATAGATGCTGGGGGTATAGCTGTTGATCACACCGTCAAAGAAACTGCTGGAGACCTCCAACCCCGGGAACATATCAAGCGGGAAAGCCTGTCCGCCAATGACAATCACATAAAGCTGGGCAAAACCGCCAAGGATAATTAGCAACACGGCAGCCATCAGCGGTTTGGTTTTGCGGGCCAGTGAGGGATGAAACAGGATGGCCATAGGCACAATGCCCCCAAGAATAACCTGCCCTATCCAGAACAGCTGCGTATAAATCCCGCCATTCAGCAGGATGAATTTAACTACGTTCCAATGCTCTGCGACATACATGTTTGAGAGGTGCTGAACGGCGGTGAAATAAAGCACCACAGCCGCAAAAACCCCCAGCAATCGCGCCATGCGCAGGCGTAAAACATCGTTAAAACCCTGACCTGTCAGGCGTTTTGTGCAGGTGCTGACCAGCATAAACATCGCCAAACCAAAAGAAAACGACATGGATATAAACAGCGGCGCCATGATGGCGGCATCATACGCGCTGCGCGCCACCAGCCAGCCGAATATCGAACCGGTGCCGGTGGTAAGGGCCAAGCGCCAGATAAACGCGGCAATGCCTGCAGATCGCAGCCAAATTGCAGGAATGCCCCGCGCCATTTGCATATAAAGGTACACCGCAACTACGCCAATGAACCCCGTATACAGCAGCACATTCCATGCAAAAATCGAACGAAAATTGTATTTGGTCATGGCAATGATCAACCGGTCCGCGCGGCCCAGATCAAGCACCAATGCCGCCAAGCCCCCCATCAGCAGGGCAATCGCCAAGACGCTGGACAAGCGCGAGGCCGGTTTATAATCCGCTTTGCCAAACACCGACTCGATCGAGGCCACGTTTAGCGCACCCGACGCTGCAACAATCAGAAAAATCGCAAACACATGCGGCAGGCCCCAGACGATCTGGTTATTCATGCCGGTTACGATATGGCCGTATTTCTCGATATACAGAACCGACATTGCCGCTGCGCCAACAAATGCACCCAGAATAACTAGGGTTCCCCAGAATTGCGGCGTTGATTTGACCTCGCTAAACATCGTTTTTGCCATCTGTCGCCCCTACAGGTTCTGGTAACGCACGCCCGGGTTTAACCCGAGATCGCTGCGAATGGCGCTGGACGCGTAAGTAGCAAGCTGAATGGCAATTTCGGATTCCGGATCGTTTAGATTGCCAAATATCATCGCGCCATTGCCGGTTGTATTACATGCCTCAACGCAGGCGGGGGTGCCGCCAACATCAACGCGGTGCACACATAATGTGCAGCCTTCCACCGTGCCTTTGCCACGCGGCGCGTAAGGTTTTTGATCCGTCACCGGTTCATGGATGAAAGAGCGCGCCTTATAGGGGCAGGCCATCATGCAATATCGGCAGCCGATACAGGTGTGTTTATCGACCAGCACAATCCCGTCAGGCCGCTTGAATGAGGCCCCCGTCGGGCAGACATCCACGCAAGGTGCGTCTTCGCAATGTTGGCACATCACTGCCAGCGATTGCTCCAAGCCGGTCTCAGGATTAAGCAGGTCAATCTTGCGAATCCATTGCGCGTCGGTTTCAGGGTTGCCGGTATCTTGCCAGCCATTTTCCTTTGAGCAGGCGGTAACACATTCATCGCAATCCTTGGTGCACTTATTCACGTCAATCAACAATCCCCAGCGGGTGGCCGGGTTGGCTTGTGATTCAGCGCTGCCGCCATAGGCCATTATTGTTACGCCTGGTGCCAAAGTGACGGTAACCATGGCAGCGCCGCTTTTCATGAACTGGCGACGACCAATATCGGTCGGGTCGGTTTTTTTGTTGTTGACCATTGGAAGTTTCATTGGCTGATCTCCTCCAGATAAGCCTTGAGCACGCCGCTTGCATCGGCTTCAAACAACCCGCTGAAATCAACCGCTTCGGGCCGCGAGTTATGGCACTGGAAACAATCAATGTTGATCCCAACTGATATATGGCAGGCTTTGCAGAAATAGCGGTCGCTCTCAATGGTTACAAAACTGGTATCGGGACCGCGCACCGCATGGCAGTCAATGCAGCTTTTCAGGCTGAATTCAATGCCCCGATCCCCGAGCCGCACCGTTGCGTCGCGATCATGGCGTAAATAGTTCATATGATTGATGCGAATATCATCGGGATGCGGTGTTTCCAGTTCATACAAAGCTTTGGGAATATCCGGAAATAGATCGGAGTCTTGTGCGTTGGCACTGTTGCCAAATGCCAATAACGCAATCCAGAAAGCTGTAAGAAAACGCTGCATCGCAGTTTAAGCCCCCAGACCCATTTTGATATAACCGGTTGGGCATACATCTGCACAAATATGGCAGCCGATACATTTGCCGTAATCGGTTTCAACATAGCGGCCAAGCGTGCGTTCAGATTTTTTGACACGGCTTACAGCATCCTGCGGACAATAAATCACACAATTATCGCATTCAAAACACATGCCACAGGACATGCAGCGCTCGCCTTCTTTTTGGGCTTGTTCTTCGGAATAGGCAATGATGCGTTCTTCAAAATTGCCTAAAACGTCATCGCCCTCAATGTGGACTTCATCGCGAACCTCGCGTTTAACAAAGTCAAAGTGGCCTTTGAACAATTCGCCATGTTTGATGATCTGGCTGGTGGAGCGGTCTTCAAAGTTATGCACTGCATAATCTTTGTCATCAGTGCCGCGAGTTGGTTCGTGATCAAAGTCACCCAATTCGTGGCCGCGCACGGTCAGTTCTTCCAAAAGGCTGAATTGATGAATGTCGATAGTGGGCCGTTTGGCAATTTCGCCATCATCCAAGAAGTCATCAATCGTGGCGGCAGCAACGCGACCATGGCCGATGGCTGTGGTCAACAGGTGAGGTTTCAAAATGTCGCCGCCAGCAAAATGTTTGTCTTTGCCTTTGACCTTATAACCCGATTCAACCTGAATAAAGCCGTTGCCTGAATCCATGGTTTCAACACCAGCAAAATTACCCATCTGGCCAATGGCCGAGATGATGATATCGCAGGGAATTTCGCGCTCGGTGCCCTCAACCGGTTCGGGTTTATTACCTTTCATCACACAATCGCAAACCTTCAGGGCAATGGCGCGGCCCTTGTCGTCTTTGATAACTTCCAGCGGCATGACCCTGCCTTGCAGGTCTACGCCTTCGCGTTTGGCGTCTTCGCGTTCGTGCTCAGCCGCTGTCATTTGTTCAATCGGGAAAAGTGACGTCAACGTAGCGTGCATGCCTTCGCGCGTGATAACGCCAGCCGCATCTTTTGCAGTAAAATCAATGACAGTGCCGTCTGAGTGTTCAGTTTTGGCCACTTCGGTAACATTGCCCAAACGCCGCGCAACCGATGCAACGTCGATCGATGTATCACCTCCGCCAACAACCACAACTCTTTTGGCTGTGCCAAGCACGTAACCGTTGTTAAACGCGTCAAGGAATTCAATACCGTTGATGCAGTTATCTGTGCCTTCCCAACCCGGGATTGGCAATGGGCGGCCAGTTTGCGCGCCAATCGCCCAGAAAATCGCGTCATAACCCGCCTCAAGCTGTTCAACCGAAATATCGGTGCCAACATGGGTGTTCATTTTAATTTCAACACCCAGATCAACGATGCGAGCGATCTCTGTGTCGAGCATACCGCGCGGTGTGCGGTAGCCCGGAATACCAAAACGCATCATGCCGCCAAGTTCTGCATGCGATTCAAAAACGGTTACCCCGTGGCCTTTGCGACGCAAGAAATACGCAGCTGCCAGACCACCTGGGCCACCGCCGATAACAGCGATTTTACGGCCTGTGTCAGCGGCAACTTCTGCCAAAGGAACACCATGTTCATTGGCCCAGTCACCGACATATTGCTCTACCGCATTGATGCCAACGTAATCGTCGACCTCATTCCGGTTGCAGCCGGATTCGCAAGGTGCGGGGCAAACACGGCCCATTGTTGCGGGGAACGGGTTGGCATCGGTCATGCTTTGAAACGCATATTCCTGCCATGCTTGGCCCTCAATTGGCGATTTATCCATGCCGCGCGCAATCGACAACCAGCCGCGAATATCATGGCCCGAGGGGCAAGACCCCGAACAAGGCGCGGTTTTCTGGATGTAAGTCGGGCATTTATAGGTGGTATCTTGCTGAAAGATTTTGTCTTCCAAATCCCATTCATCGGGTCTTTCGCCCTCAACATAGCGCCGGTGGGTTACTTGTTCGTTCATGGGGTTTCCTTTGCTGCGGCCGCTAGGGCCTCATCTTGTCCGTCAAGAATGACGGCATTTGCTACCAGTTGATGCACGGACATAATGTTGTCCATTTCATAGCCGTATTTCGGCATCACCTTGGAAAATTGAGTTTTGCAGATGGCGCAGATCGCGGCCATATGGGTGACGCCGTGGTCTTTGGTGACCTGTTGCAATGCATTCATGCGTGG
The DNA here is from genome assembly GCA_003228875.1 of Rhodobacterales bacterium. GTDB lineage: Bacteria > Pseudomonadota > Alphaproteobacteria > Rhodobacterales > Rhodobacteraceae > UBA3077. The sequence continues at coordinate 2,076 of QIGK01000053.1, read as the reverse complement.
CTTGGCGCCCTTGATACGTAGGTCGAGCAGATCATCGGTCAGCAATCCACCCCCACCGCCACAGCAAAAGGTGTTCTCGCGGATGGTGTCTTTTTCCATCTCGTAATAATGGTTGCACACGGCTTTCATGACTTTGCGCGGCAGGTCAAACTGACCGCCCTCATGCCGGCCCATCGCCGAGCCTCGCGCGATGTTACAACTGTCGTGATAGGTCATGACAAATTCATCATTGCGCGACTTGTCGATTTTCAACAAACCGTCATCAATCGCGTCGCTGGTGAATTCCATAATATGCTGCGGGATCGGATAGTTTTGATCCAAGAAATCAAACGGGCCAGCCAACGTATTGAGGAATGAATACCCAACCCGCCACGCGTGGCCACATTCGCCAAACACAATGCGTTTAACACCCAAATCTTTGGCAGCCTGACGGATGCGCCACGAAACCTCGCGCATGTTCTCATAGCTGCCGATGAACATGCCAAAATTGGCGGCCTCGGAGGCGTAGGAACTGATCGTCCAGCTAACCCCTGCGGCGTGGAATACTTTGGCGTAACCCAGCAAGCCGTCAATATGCGGCTCAGCAAAAAAGTCAGCCGAGGGGGTGATTAGCAGAATATCTGCACCCTGCACATCAAGTGGCAGTTTTACCTCAATGCCGGTTTCTTCTTCCAGATCTTCTTCAAGGTCTTCCAACGTGGCGCGTAGTGCCTTGGGGTTCATGCCCAGATTATTGCCGGTTTCTTTCACCTTGGCGATGATCTGGTTACAGTATTTTTGGCCCATGCCAATGCTGTCGAGCACCTCTCGCGCCGCCATGGAAATCTCTGCGGTATCAATACCGTAGGGGCAAGCGACCGAGCAACGGCGGCATTGGGAACATTGGTGATAATAGGTATACCACTCGTCCAGAACCTCGCGGGTTAAATCCCGCGCACCAACCAGCCACGGGAAATATTTACCAGCGAATGTGTAATAGCGGCGATAGACGGAGCGCAGCAGGTCTTGACGTGCAACCGGCATATTTTTCGGGTCGCCGGTGCCAAGGAAATAATGGCATTTATCGGTGCAGGCTCCGCATTTTACGCAGGTATCAAGGTAGACTTTAAAGGCACGGTTTTTGGCGGCGAGTTCACCGATTTTTTTGATCGCAACTTCGTGCCAGTTTTCCAGCAATTCCCCGGGAAAACCCAGCGGTTCGTTATGTTCGGGGGCAGCAGCAAAGGTTTTGCTGTCCGCCATTGCGCCACATTCGATCTGCGGGATTTTCAGAGGGTCACCGATTTTGCGCGGCGTGTTGTTGTCCAGCGGTGCCATAGCTTACCCCTCGTCTTTCTCGGGGATGCCCTCAGGCAGGTCCGGCAATTGCGAGGCCCATGCGGACAGGTGGCGGAAATCACGGGCGTTATCAACTTGAGTGCGGCTGGGCGAGAAAAACAGGCCCGGCGCGTGCATCAGTTTGGAAATCGGGAAAATAATCATCAGAATGGCGACCGAACCTAGATGAACCATCAGCACCGGATCATTTGGCATGGTTTCAATACGAAACCGCAACAGGCCCAGAACAAAGGCTTTGAGCGCAATAATATCAACGCGGGTCACAAAAGTCATCAACATGCCGGAACCGGCGATGAGCAGCAAAAGCAATAGCATCAGGTAATCGCTTGGTGCGGAAATATAGCGGATGCGTTGCTGGAAAATCCGCCGTATTAGCAGCCCCGCAAGCCCGATCACCATGGCAAAACTGGCGTATTTGCCATAGGGCTGGACCAGCTCAACCCACCACCAGATTTCCAACTGGAAATACCGGAAGTGGCGCAATAAAACCAGCAACATGCCAAAATGGAACAGATAGGCAAAAATCCATATCCATTTGTTGGATTTGAACAGGCTTTCAAACAGCAAAACCTCGCGGGCCATACGCAGCCAAACGCCACGTTTAGTGCGCGGCGCAGGAGAGATCGGAATTTTCAGTGGCGCAGGGGTGCGGGCGTAATTGACTATTTTCATGCCTGTGCCAACAACCATAAACAAGGTCGCGACATAGAACAGCACCGCATAAGCCCATGAGATCAC
>QIGK01000112.1 GCA_003228875.1 Rhodobacterales bacterium | reverse complement strand
GGTGCAGGAAATTTCTGTTGATGACTTGCCTGCGGGCGATGTGCTGGTGGCGGTTGATTATTCCACGGTCAATTACAAAGATGGTTTGTGTATCGGCCCGGGCGGCGGGCTGGTGCGCAATTATCCGCATATTCCGGGCATTGATTTTGCCGGTGTGGTCGAGGAAAGCGACGATGTGCGATATGCGGCGGGTGACAAAGTAGTGCTGACCGGCTGGCGCGTAGGCGAGGCCTATTGGGGCGGTTATGCCCAAAAAGCGAGGGTCAAAGCCGATTGGCTGGTGCCATTGCCCGATGGGTTGGATACTCGCGCCGCTATGGCGGTGGGCACCGCTGGTTTTACCGCAATGCTGGCGGTGATGGCGCTGGAAGATCACGGCTTGAAACCTGATAATGGGCCGATTTTGGTCACCGGCGCTGTCGGGGGTGTTGGCTCCGTAGCAACCGCAATTCTGGCCAATCTTGGATACGAGGTTGCGGCGGTTACTGGGCGGCCCGAAGCTGCCGATTATTTGACCAGCCTAGGAGCCACGCAGATTGTGGCCCGCGAAGACATTAACGAAACGGTCAAACGCCCGCTAGAGGCTGAAACATGGGCCGGTTGCATTGATGCAGTTGGCGGCGACATGCTGGCGCGAATTTTGGGGCAAATGAAATACGGGGCCAGTGTTGCAGCAGTGGGGCTGGCGGGGGGCATGGGCCTGCCCGCGACGGTTATTCCGTTTTTGCTGCGCGGGGTGAATTTACTGGGGATAGACAGCGTTATGCAGCCCTATGACAATCGGGTTCGGGCGTGGGAACGTATTGCGCGAGATTTGCCGATGGACAAGCTGGAAGCGATGATCGGGCCCGCCACCCTGAAAGATTTGCCTGATCTGGGGCGGGCGATATTAAAAGGGCAGATCAAGGGCCGTGTGGTTGTGGATGTGAACGGGTAGGGGCTGGTCAATGAGCAAACGTGTGATCATGCCTCCGGAATTCAAAAGCGCTGCGACGGCGTTAAAGATGTCTCCAGCGATTATGTCTGGCGGGCATGTGTTTTTGGGTGGTGTTACTGGAAGCGATGCTCAAGGCCAGATGCCGCAAGACCCCGCCTCCCAGATGCGTAGCACATTTGATAAGGTCGGGCTTGTATTGCGCGAAGCGGGGTTAACATTTCAAGACGTGGTTGAAATGACCACCTATCATATCGGTCTGCGCGATCACTTTGAACTTTTTGACAGCATCCGGCTTGAGTATGTCTCAAAACATTATCCGGCTTGGACGGCAGTTGAGGTTGCGGGGTTGCGGCGCGTAGGCGCGATAGTTGAAATTCGAGTGATAGCAGGCTTTAAAGGGCATGAACCGGAGGCGACATGAAAGAAACCAAACTTGGGTCTAAGCCTGATGCACGCTCGCCCGCGGGGGCTGATATTCGCTTTATCATGGCGGGTGAGACCGGCAATATGATCCATAGCACCGTGCCGCCACATCAGATAAACCGCGCAACGGTACACGCCACAGTGAGCGAGTTTTGGTTTATCTTGTCAGGCTTGGGTGAGATTTGGCGGAAAGATAAAAAGCAAGAACGAGTGGCACGGCTAGAAGCGGGGGTGTCAATTGACATTCCGGTAGACACCGCGTTTCAGTATCGCAACATCGGGGATGTGGATTTGAAGTTTATCTGCATATCCATGCCGCCATGGCCGGGAGATGAGGAGGCTTCGCACTTAGAGGGTGTATGGGAACCGACGGTTTGAAATGATGTGGCTTTTCAAAAGTGCATTTTATGCCGTTGCCTGCTAGGAAAATACTTATAGCCCGACAACCCCAGCGATGATCCAATTCATCACGCTGGCGAAGCTGCCCGAACTGGTGCTCGATGTTCTGAACGGGCAGATGCACGGCGGAGTAGTGGTAGATGTGAGGGGGTAGGCGGTGTGGTTTTGAGCGCCGCTACTGTTGTTTCCTGAGCGCGGGGGTGGATGGCTTCTTTGCGGACAAGGCGAACAAAATTACTTTTTCTGCGAATATCGACTTGAGCGAGAACGCGGTCAAATTGCACATGGCTGCTTAACGCCCACTTGTGCTGGTCTCTGCTGCCTTGAGTAAGCCTTCAACATACCGAATGGTGCACCTCAGGCTCGTATCGGGCCCGTTTTGTATCCCGTCACCAAGACCGGAGATTTGCAAACTGGTCGCTATACTGTGGGATGTTTGTGGCAGTTTATTGCGGCTGCGATGATATTCAAAAACGTCTGCTGATTGAAATGTTTCCTCAGGGATCTGGGAAATGGTCTGTTTTCCACCGGGTTTGTTAACAGCAACAGCGAGGGCGGAAGCTATAGCTGGCAAGAGTTCCCAGTGCTTCGCTGTGTTCGCGATCTTCTTAACGGCAAACATATGGGGCACGTCATGAATGTGCTTAGCATGGTTGTCGATGATGACATCTACCATCGGTTGATCTATTTCTGATGCCATTGCTTTCATTTTTTTGCAGAATTTTTGGTGATCCAGATCAAGCGGGTAGTAAGGGCTTTTGTTCCTTGAAGGTCTATGCGCTCTGACCATCGCCGAGATGACGTTGTCGAGAACTGAGTTTAGGTTGTTTGCACAGTCACCAAGAATTGGCTTGCAAGCGACCAGTCGTTGGCGATTGAGCTGCAGGGTATATTTCCACTCGCCGGTAGCGTTATCCAGCTTTTCGGCAATTTCCCAAAGCCCACGGCCAGTTATTTCTCGGTAGTTCTCTTCGTGGAGTTTCGCACGGTCAAAAAGCGCCTTTGCGCTGGTCAAGTCTAAGTCTGGCATTGTGGCTACCGATTCTTGCGGGGTAATTACTGATCTTGCGTTCCGATATTATACAGGAAGCTATTAATTAAGCTATGGGCGTGTGGATAACACTTCAAGCCTGCCTGCAGGTTAAACGAATAATGATTGTTCGGATCCCCTATAGCCGGGATTCCTAGCTGTTGCAGCACCTGTCACTTTAGTCTTAAAGATGACATTGTCTGAATGCGCAAGCTGCACGCGGTGGGTGTGGGTGACGTTCAAGCCACTGCCTGCCCCGAAAACACCTTTAGCCCAACAACCCCCGCGACGATCAGTGCAATGCTGAGAATGCGCGCCAGTTCTCTGGATTCGCCAAACAGGAACATGCCCAAAATGGCAACGCCAACTGCGCCGGTTCCTGTCCAGACCGCATAGGCGGTGCCGATGGGCAGGGTTTTCATGGCCATGGCCAAAAATTGGAAACTGATAATCATCGCGGCAATGGTCAGAACCGAGGGCCAGAGCTTGGAAAACCCGTAGGTGTATTTTAACCTGATCGCCCAGCCCATTTCAAAGGTCGCGGCGATCATCAGATATATCCAAGCCATTCTCTCTCCAATTTCCGTATTTCTTTGCGCTTATATGGGATGGTTTGGCCTTGTTTTCAATATTAACCTGCGCCATGATATGCTGACTTCAAAAGGATAATATGCAAATGGACATAGATTTCATTCGCAGCCAGTTTCCTGCTTTTCAGGAACCATCCCTGCAAGGGCAGGCGTTTTTTGAAAATGCCGGTGGCAGCTATACTTGCAAACCGGTGATTGACCGCCTTTTCCGATATTATCATCAGCGCAAGGTGCAGCCGTATTATCCGTTCGAAGCCAGCCGTTTGGCAGGCGCGGAAATGGACGAGGCGCGCCAGCGGTTGGCGGCAATTATGAATATTGCTGAGGATGAGCTGAGTTTTGGCCCTTCTACCACACAAAATACCTATGTTCTGGCGCAGGCCTTCCGGCAGTTTTTGCAATCAGGCGATGCGGTTATTGTTACCAATCAGGACCACGAAGCCAATACCGGCCCGTGGCGACGTCTGGCCGACAGCGGCGTCGAAATACGCGAATGGCAAGTGGATGCGGATACCGGCCATCTGGACATTGCCGAATTGGAAAACCTGCTGGATGACAAGGTGAAGCTGGTGTGTTTTCCCCATGTTTCCAATTTGGTGGGTGAGATAAACCCCGTGGTGGTAATATGCGCCATGGTGCGAGCCGCGGGGGCGTATTCTTGTGTGGATGGCGTCAGCTTTGTCCCGCACGGATTGCCTGATATTGGCAATTTGGGTGCAGATATTTATCTGTTTTCTGCTTATAAAACCTATGGCCCGCATCAGGGGCTTATGTATGTGCGTGGTGCTTTGGCTGACCTGCTGCCCAATCAGGGCCATTATTTCAACGCCGGTTCTCGGGTTAAAAAATTCACCCCAGCCGGACCGGACCACGCCCAGATTGCTGCTTGTGCGGGCTTAGCGGATTATGTGGGTTTGGTGCATGACCATCATTTTGCCAGCAATCCCGATGCGGCAGCGCGGGGGCGGGCGGTTTATGCCTTACTAGCGACGCAAGAGGCCAAACTATTGGCACCATTGTTGGAATATTTACGGGGCCGAAATGATATTCGTCTGATCGGGCCAACCAGCATCGAAGGACGGGTGCCCACTGTGGCGTTTCAGGGCCGCAAGAACGGTGGAGAATTGGCGCAGGATTTGATCAAATTTAATATCATGGCTGGGGGAGGTGATTTTTATGCGGTGCGCTTGCTGGAAGGCTTAGGGATTGACCCCGCCAAAGGTGTTTTACGCCTTAGCTTTGTGCATTACACCAGCGAAGGCGAGGTCGAACAGCTTATCCAAGCATTGGATCAAACCCTGTAAAATGGGGCAGGGTCAGCCTGTCCAAATCGCATTAAAAGGTTGCCCACGCGATGTCATGGCGATATTTGCAGTGCGTCCAGCAACCCGAAAATTAGTGCCAACCCATTCAAAGTCAGAATCGTAATACAAGTTTATCTTAAGGGGTCCGCTTGTGCTGTATTTGGTGCAATTCAAACCGCCCTCGGATGTGTTAAACATTGCTGCACCTGCGTTGCGGATTGTCAGCTCCAGCGGTTTACCGGTTTGGGTGCTGATCCATGTGGGACGGGCCATAAAGTCAGCGGTGAAATAGCTGGTGGTGGCTGGGTTGCCCGCTACAACGCCTTGAAACCCCGAGGCGTCAATTTGTAAGCCTCCATCAATGCGGCTAGCATTCACATATTCGGCACGGCCATCATTATTGGTGGTGGAGCGCAATTCCTGCAACACCCCATCTCGCCAAACTTCGCGACTGGAAAGATGATAGTTAAAAGTGATCAAGCCCAGTATGCTTACGTCAAGCTTTGCGTCTACTTCTGCGACAACTTGATTGCCTATTCGGGTTAAAATAACGGAGGTTTCGCCGACCTGTTTGCGGCCTAACACCGCTGAAAAACGACGAGTCGAAGTTGCAGCAAGAGCAGGTGTTGCCAGAATACTTGCCAAAGCGGTTGCGGTGCCAAGGCCAGCAAGAAATGTGCGACGGGTGGATGACATGAAATAACCTCAAATATTTTTGTTTTATGCCGATTATATAAAGGGTCGTTCGGCTTTTGCATAGGTTAGGAAAAAACCTTTATTCTGGCTTGTGCAAACTTAAAAAACGCATAGATTACAAAAAGCCAAGCGATTCAAAGGTTTCAAAGAATGAATACGTATAATGATCTGCCCGCCGCCATTGGCAATACACCGCTTATCCGCCTTAACAAGGCATCAGAGCTAACCGGTTGCGAGATTTTGGGCAAAGCCGAATTTATGAATCCGGGCCAATCGGTCAAAGACCGCGCGGCCTTGTCGATCATTCAGGCTGCCATCAAAACCGGAGGATTGCGCCCCGGCGGCACCATTGTTGAGGGCACGGCGGGCAATACCGGCATTGGCCTTGGGCTGGTGGGGGCGGCGATGGGGTTTCGCACCGTAATTGTTATTCCCGATACCCAAAGTCAGGAAAAAAAGGATATGATCCATCTGACAGGGGCCGAATTGATCGAGGTTCCAGCCAAGCCTTATAAAGACCCAAATAATTTTGTGCGTTATTCCGGTCGGCTGGCCGAGGCTTTAGCAAAAACTGATCCTAACGGGGCCATCTGGGCCAATCAATTTGACAACCTTGCCAACCGGCAGGCCCATCTTGACAGCACTGGCCCCGAGCTTTGGGCCCAGACTGACGGCAAAATTGACGGGTTTATCTGTGCGGTCGGTTCGGGCGGCACTTTGGCTGGTGTTGCTGCCTATTTGCGCCATAAAAACAAAAACATCAAAATTGGTTTGGCAGATCCGGATGGCGCGGCCATTTACAGTTATTTCACCACAGGAACGCTTGCATCCGAGGGCAGTTCCATTGCCGAAGGTATCGGGCAAGGGCGGATCACTGCTAATCTGGAAGGGTTGGAGGTGGATATGCCCTATAATATCCCCGATAGCGAAGCCTTGCCAATTATTTTTGACCTGCTGGCAGAGGAGGGGCTTTGTATGGGCACTTCAACCGGCATTAACATTGCCGGTGCGATCCGTATGGCCAAAGATATGGGGCCGGGGCATACTATTATTACGGTTCTGGCAGATTATGGCACACGCTATCAGTCAAAGCTGTTTAATCCGGAATTTCTGCGCTCCAAAAACCTGCCGGTGCCTGCTTGGCTGCTGGAAAGCCGTGCTGACATTCCATCGGTAATGCAAACAGAATAAATTAATCCTGCTTGCAATTTGCCGGCCTGCGCGGAATAAAGTTTAATGCTTAAAAATGTCGCCCGTCCTGTCTTGTTTTTGCTGCTTTGCATCTTTGCAGGGATAAGTTCAGCCCAGACCGAAGAACAGTTAGATAATTTATCGGTCTGGAGCGCAACCGCCGCTCGGGCGACAACTGTGCTGGAACAAAAACAGGCAGCCAATCCGGCACTGGAAATTCTGAGGACCGAACTGGCCAGCCAACGCAGTGCCGCACAAGCCATGTATCAGGAGGGCCTTTCCGCAGTAACCACCTTGGCAACCCAGCTTGCGGCGCTTGGCCCTGAACCGGAAGGGGACCTGCCCGAATCGCCGGAAATCGCGGTTTTTCGAGCGCAAATTGCACAGGAATTGGCGCAGGCAAATGTGCCGGTGCTGGAAGCGGATATCGCCTTTAGGCGGGCAAATGATCTGATTGGCCAAATTGATACCTTGATCCGCGCCCGCATCAATGAGCAGCTAACCACCCTTGGTCCATCGCCGCTTAATCCGGCGCTGTTTGGTATGGTTTTGACTGAAATGGGCCGGTATGTCGCCCGAGTTCAAAACGAGATAACCGACGCATTTGACCCGCAAAAAATCAGCCGAAGCAAGCTTTTGCATCGGCTGCCTTTTCTGGTTCTTGTGTTTATGGCAAGCATCGGTTTGCTGTTTGGTATCTTGCCGATCTTGCTGCGCCGGTTGGGCGCGCTGATTGAACAATCGCAGACCTCGGGCCGCCGGTTAGGCTGGGCGTTATTGCTGAATGTCACCCGTATTGTTGTGCCCGGTCTGGCCGCTGTCGGATTTATCTGGACAGTTGAATTTTCGGAAATTGCGGGGTTTTGGAGCGAAGCAATAACCAGCGAATTACCGATAATCGCACTGATTGCTGTCGGCAGTTACTGGCTTGGCAACAGCCTGACGGGCGGGCGTTGGGCAACGCGTAATATCGGGATTATTTCGCCAGCTTATAAAAAACCTGCTCGGCGCATTATAGGTATGCTTGGCTTGATTCTGATCCTTAAGACCATGGCCGACGCGGTGGTGGCGCGTATGGTTCTGACCCCAGATATAACTGCCGCCATTGAATTTCCTATCGTGGTGTTAGGCGGGTTTTACCTGTATCGCACCGCAAGATTGATGAAGATTTCAACCAACCTGACCAAAGATGACGGGTTCAATATCACCTTTTTGCGAATAATTCGCCGGGTGGTTTTTGTGCTTTCGATTGCTGCGCCGATTCTAGCAGCGATCGGTTATTTTGCAGCAGCGCAGTTTTTGCTTTACCCAACTATTTTGTCTTTGGCGCTGTTGGGCACAGCTTATGTGGTCTTTGCCATCAATGTCGAGGTGCTGGAAAGCTGGCTTGGTGATGGCACCCAAGAAGCTGGCAAAAACGGCTTGCAGCTTTTGCCGGTATTGCTTGGCTTTATGATTGTTTTGGGCACGATGCCGTTTCTGGCCTTGATCTGGGGCGCGCGGGTATCTGAGCTGACCGAGATGTGGGTGCTGATAAATGAAGGTCTTCCGCTGGGGGAATCTCGAATTTCACCGTCGGTGGTGTTTATATTCGGCGTGGTGTTCACAATTGGCTATATGCTGACGCAGGTGCTGCAAAAAGTATTCCGATTATCGGTTTTGCCGCGCACCCGCATGGATACCGGCGGCAAAAATGCTATTTTATCGGGCATATCCTATGTCGGCTTTACGCTGGCGGCTTTGGCAGCAATTTCGGCCACTGGCATTGATTTATCAAGCTTGGCCATCGTTGCCGGTGCGCTGTCGGTTGGCATCGGGTTTGGCTTACAAAACATCGTATCAAATTTTGTGTCGGGCATTATATTGCTTGTGGAACGCCCCATCAAAGAAGGCGACTGGATAGAGGCGGGACCGTATTCTGGTTACGTGCGCAAAATCGCGGTGCGATCAACCACGATTGAGACTTTTGAGCGTGCAATGGTGATTGTGCCCAACAGCGATCTGGTGGCAGGACCGGTGTTGAACTGGACCCATTCAACTCTGATGGGCCGCACCAAAGTGCCGGTTGGGGTTGCCTATGGCACTGATGCGCGGCTGGTCGAAAAAATTCTGCTGGATATTGCTGACAAACACCCGATGGTGCTGCGCGATCCGGCCCCCTCGGTGGTTTTTCACGGTTTTGGCGCGGATTCAATGGATTTTGAGATACGGGCATTCCTGCGTGATGTGAATTGGATGCTGTCCGCCAAATCGGATATGAATTTTGAAATTTTGCGTCAGTTTGCTGAGCATAATATCGAAATTCCGTTTGCTCAGCGTGACATCAATTTTAAAAACATTGATGAACTTGGCACCGCTCTGGGCAAAGCTTTGCATCCGCCCAAAGAAGAAAGCTGAACCAATGTATTTTGCGCGCGTAAGACATCCAGTGGTTGCAGCTAATCTTGGGTTGGTCAGAGGTATTCCAGCCGGTAAACTCTAGACTTTCCGGCATCAGCCATGAATCCACACACCGGAGGCCCTAAACAGATGAAGATTATGACATTTTCGGCGAGCTGCTTTCTGCGGCGCTGTTCTTAATTTATTTTTTCATTCCGGGCCAGCTTTTGATGATGTTTGATGTGCCCGCCTCGGAGACAGGAAATTTTGTCGCCCGCCGGGCTACGATGCTTTTTGCCAGTTTTTCGATTTTGAGCTGGAGCGCCCGAAGCCTGTCGCCATCACCTTATCGCACAGGGTTTTGCTATGCGGCAATTACGGTAACGGCAGGGCTTGCTGTCTTGGGTCTGGTCGAGTTGGCGCGCGGGTTTGCAGGGCCGTTTATATTGGTTGCGGTTGGGGTCGAAATTATCCTCGCAACGTTATTTTTTCTCCATGTTTTATACGGGGAGACAGTGGATCACCTCAAGGCCTGAACCACCCCCTAAAAGCCCCTTGCGTTTTGCCTTTCAGTCGCGCTAAGAGACGCATAATGGACAGGTGGCCGAGTGGTCGAAGGCGCACGCTTGGAAAGCGTGTAGGCGGGTAACCGTCTCCAGGGTTCGAATCCCTGTCTGTCCGCCACTTTCCGGCCATTAGCATCAAAGCTTCCTAGTGCCTTGAAAGGTAAGCTGGTTTTTGGTGTTCGAAACCCGCCATTTCGGCTATAGGCAAGGCGCTCGCTAAAGGCCATTTTCAGCACCATTTTGCGGTGGTTAAACTCACCATTTTTCCATATCTTACAAGGGTTTGACAAGAAGCAGAGTGCTTGTTCGAAAACTTCTTCGAAAGTGCCGCGTGGTTTACCGATTGTGAGCTGTTTTTCTTCAAGGATCAGACGTTCTTTTTCTAATCTCATAATACGGCCTTCATACGCATCGATCACGGACGGACTGGACGCATCAACAATACGATCAAGCAATTGCTCAATCTGTGTTTCTATCTTCACAAGATCACGCTTGAATGCCTTCACTAAAGATTTGCCGGAGCTAAGGCGATAATCCCAGGCTGATTTGAACATGAGCAATGTCATATCCACCAAGCTGGGACTTGGCTGGAGTTCTTCGAGCAATTCTACAAACTCACCTTCGATCTGATCGCGGCGAATGGCACCCCTTCTTGAAGCACATATAATATGGGTGCTTCTTGCCGCTTTTGCTTTTTGACCAGCAGGAGGTCATGGGATGATCACACTCCGCGCAACAGACTGAACCGCGTAATATAAAATCCGTGCTGATATCAGCGCGCGCAGGAGCCTTTGCCGTTTCCTTGAGACGTTTTTGGATTTTCTCGAAGGTCTCGAAACTGATCAAGCCTTCATGCTGGCCTTTACGCAATGACACACCCCATTTTGGTGCTTCGACCATACCGGCATAGAGCGGCTTGATCAGGATGCGGTTGACATGCTCATTGAGCACAATTCCACCCTTCGCCTTTGGGAAATCAGGCTGAGTTTCAAGGAAGCGTTTGACTTCGGCCTGTAGCTGGAAACGACCGGAGGCATAGCCTTCCAGTGCTTCTTGTATGATGGTGGCGACAGGTTCATCGCGCATAAGCATCTTTCCACGTCCGCGCACAGCTTCATGTTTGAAGCCAACACAAGATTGAAACGGCCAATACCCATTCATTACCCGCGCGCGCATCCGGTTTCTGGTTTGCTCTGCATTTTTTTGGCGTTGATGCTGGGAGACGGACGCCAGCAGGTTTTCAACCAATATAGAATCTGAATCCTCGCCAAACTCGATGGACGGGCTTTCCAGCTTTGCGCCCACACCTGCAATAGCGTCGCGCAAATCAAGATGGGCTTTTATATCACGAGCGAGTCTGGATATGTCATCAATCAGGATCACATAGTCCGCGTCATTGGCGCGTTCATCTATATAGGTCAGCATGGCCTGCATGCCTGGGCGATTGATTATACCGCCAGAGACCGCGTTATCGGAGAAGGCTTCCGCGACTTCATAGCCTTTCATACGGGCAAATTCACGGCAGCGGGTTTCCTGACTTTGCAGCCCGTGACCCTTCTTGCCCTGCGCGACCGAGGAAATCCGCGTGTAGAT
>QIGK01000023.1 GCA_003228875.1 Rhodobacterales bacterium | reverse complement strand
CTAGGGTCAGGACCTATTAATATTTAGGATTCCCAAGCGGGTTAAAATCTGATTCACTTCGGGCAGGAGGACTTGTCCATGTCAGATTATTTTTGGCTAACGGAAGCGCAAATCAAGCGCCTGAAACCCTACTTTCCGCGCTCCCACGGGGTGCCGCGGGTGGATGACAGGCGGGTGCTCAGCGGCATTATTCATGTGCTCAAACGCGGGCTGCAATGGCGGGATGCGCCTGCCGAATATGGCCCGCACAAAACACTCTACAACCGCTTCAAGCGTTGGAGCGAAATGGGGGTTTTTGATAAGATATTCATAGAGTTATCGTCGACTGAAACCCCAGAGCAACTCCAGGTTGATGCCACCCACCTGAAGGCACATCGCACCGCTTGCAGCCTGCTAAAAAAAGGGGCGTTCCCCGCTGTATTGGCCGCACAAAAGGCGGGCTGAATAGCAAGCTTCACGCGGTTTGCGATGGCTTTGGTCGCCCCGTGCGCCTGCTCCTCACAGCGGGCCAGATTTCCGATTATGCCGGGGCACGCGAGCTGCTCCCCGACCTGCCCGCTGCCACGCATTTATTGGCCGACAAGGGCTATGACGCAAACTGGTTTCGCGACGGCCTGATCAAGCGCGGCATCACCCCCTGCATTCCGCCCAAGACAAGCCGGAAGTTCAAACTCAAATTCGACAAAACACTTTATAAACAAAGGCATAAGGTCGAAAACATGTTCGGGCGTCTAAAGGATCCCCTCTCGTGCATTGCTACGCAATACCTTGCCGGGCAGCGGGCGCCGCATCGCCACCCGATACGACCGCTGCGCCCACACATTCTTCGCCGCAATCTGCATCGCCGCTACCGTCATTTGGTGGCTTTAATGAGTCCTGACCCTAGGTAATTGATAATATTTGGTAAATATACTCATCGATACCGCGACTTAATGGAATGTTATCGAAACAACTTTAACTAGAATTTTACTAAAATTTTACAGAAAGAAAGATACGTGACCAAAACGCTCCCCTCTCAGCTCGGCCCCAACAGCAATATCGGCCCGATTGAGGCCGCGTTGCCAGACTGGGTTCCAGAAATCGCGATTACCTATCTGAACCACACAACATTGGGTATCCCTATCCGCCAGATTGCGCGGGAAAAGGGCTGCCATGCTTCTACGGTTTTGCGTCAAGTGCGAAAACTGGAGGCCCTGCGCGACGACCCGCTGGTCGATACCGCGCTGGAAAGTGTGGAACGGGATTTTCTGTCCAAACCCAACCCGGAACCTGACACAATGAAAACCACAAAATCCGAAAACCGTACCCGCACTGAAGCCAAACGTATTTTGCGTAGGCTTTGTGAAAATGGCACATATTTATTGGTTGCAATAATCTGGACAAAGCGGTTGTGTTCAAAAACACCGGCGCACAGACCCCCAAAAAAATAGCTTCGACCGACCGCGAATTTGCGGATCGTATCGCGTTGCAAGAATGGATTTCAGGCACCCAGATTGGTACGGTTGGCCGCTATAAAATTACCGCCATTGGCCGCGCTGCCCTAAAGCGGATGTTGGTTGAGGATGGCGAAGCAGGGCTGGCAAGCGATGCCGCCTTTCAGGACCAACACCGCATTTACGAGCTGCGCAAATTAGCGGAACCCAATGGCGAGGTCCAGCATATCCGGTTTAATCTGGCCGAAAGCCCGCTAACCCAGCTGGGCCGCAGGCGTGGCCAAAATGGCGTGGTGTTTCTGTCAAGCGATCTGGTCGAAGCTGGCGAACGCCTGCGTGAGGATTTTGAGCTGGCCCAGATGGGTCAGCGGGTGACCCAGAACTGGGACAGTTTCCTAACCAGCGGCGCACGCGGCAGCTTCAACAGCAACGCTTCTGCGGAAGGGCCAACAGCCGCGCGGGACCGTGTTTCCAATGCCCTAAAGGCCTTAGGGCCGGGGCTGGAAGACATTGCGCTCAAAGTTTGTTGTTATCTGGACGGTCTGGAAAAAGCCGAAAAGCGGCTTGGCTGGTCTGCTCGTTCCGGTAAAGTTGTCTTGCGAATTGCGCTCCAACGCCTTGCAAACCATTACGGGATTGCACCAACACTTGAAACTAAACAGGTTGGCTGATTTTCCAAATTGTAAAATATCCTAGGGGGAGTTCGTGAAGCGAACGGGGGACAACGTCCCCCTTTTTACCCGTTAGCCGCAGAAATGATGCCACCAAAATCGGCAGCCTTAAGCGACGCACCGCCAACCAAAGCCCCGTCAACATTTGACACTGCAAAAATCTCAGCTGCATTGGTTGGTTTAACCGAACCACCATATAAAAACCGCACAGTTTCCGACATTCCGGCACCAAACCGTTTGGTCAACTCAGCGCGCATAAAATCATGCATCTCAGCAATATCGCCCAATGTGGGCACCAATCCTGTGCCAATTGCCCAAACTGGCTCATAGGCTATGACCGTGTTTTCACCATTTGCCCCGTTCGGAATTGATCCAGCGAGTTGCGCGCCGACAATTTTTAATGCATCGCCTGCTTTGCGCTCAAATTCGGTTTCGCCAACACAAATTATTGCCAGCAATCCTGCCCGCCAGGCTGCTTGCGCTTTGTCATGAACGGTTTTGTCGGTTTCACCATGGTCCGCACGGCGTTCAGAATGGCCAACGATGACCGAAGTGGCACCTGCATCCGCAAGAGATTCCGCCGAAATGTCACCGGTATGGGCACCGCTTACATTGGCATGGCAATCTTGACCGCCAATTTTTACGCTGCCATTCATGGCTGCCATTGCCGCAATCAACGGGGCAGGCGGGCAGATAATCACATCACAATTAGGGTTTGTAAATTCTGCGTTCAGGCTCGAAACTTCAGCCAAAGCCACTTGCGTTCCGTTCATTTTCCAGTTGCCAGCGGCCAGCTTGCGTCGTGCAGTCATGATGTTTCCCTATCCGTGGGCAGCATTCAGCGCCCCTTTGGCCCATTCTGCTGCAAGCTCCGGGTCATCCAGCGCGGCATTGGGCATTGTCCAATAATTCATTGATCGTGTTTTGCCGTTTTTGCCCGTGAAGGTAAAGAGGGTAGACCCTGCGGCCTCTAGCCGCTTGGCAAAATCACCAGCGGCTTTTAGATAAAGCTGGCCCGAAGCATCCAGTATTGCAAAAACCAATCCATCGGAATAAATCGTTAACCCACCCATCATTTTGCGGGTTGTTATCAAGGCAAGGTCAGCAAAAAGATCTTGAATAAATTCAATGTCGCCAGCGCTGACGGCCATCTACATGCCCTCAAATTTAATCGATTCACCACAACCGCATTCTTCGGTCACATTCGGGTTTTTGAAAGCAAAACCGGATTCAAGCAAGGATGTGGTGTAATCAATCTGGGTGCCAAACAAAAACATTTGCGCCATTGGGGCAATCATAACGCGCGCCCCGTCTTGCTCAATCACTTCGTCCAGCGGATCAATATCATTAACATAATCCATGGTATATTCCATGCCCGCGCAGCCGCCTTTTTTGATGCCAATGCGTAAACCTTTGGAGCCATCCTTGGCCATCAGCTTAATGATCTGGCCCGCGGCTTTTGGGGTCATGGTTACGGCTGGTTTTCCGGGGATGGCAAACATCACATGAACCCCAGTTCCAGTCGGGCCTCGTCAGACATCATGTCCATGCCCCATTGGGGTTCCCAGATCAGCTCAACATTAACCGATTGCACACCGGGCACCGCAGAAACCGCATCAGCAACCCAGCCTGGCATTTCACCAGCCACAGGGCAGCCGGGTGCGGTTAAAGACATGGCAATTTCAATTTTGCTATCTTCGGAAATCTCGATGGTATAAATCAGGCCAAGGTCATAAATATTGACGGGAATTTCAGGGTCATGCACAGATCGGCAAGCCTCAACCGCGGCTTCGTAAAGCGGATGATCGGTGGTTGAGGGCTTGATAAGCGGGGTGCCCTCAAGCATAGGGTCTGCTGAAACATTCATGTTAAGCCTCTTGGTATACCTGACTGTTTATATAAGAAATAGATTCCTCACGTCTAGGGGTAAAGATGACAAAATTGTTCGGGTATAAAATTCAGCACCGCGATGGCAAGGCACGCAATGGGATTGTCAGCACAGCAAGGGGTGAAATTCGCACGCCTGCTTTCATGCCGGTTGGCACGGCGGCGACTGTCAAAGCCATGATGCCCGAAAGCGTGGCCGCTACGGGTGCTGATATTTTGCTGGGCAATACCTATCATCTGATGCTGCGCCCGGGTGCCGAACGTATGGAGCGGCTGGGCGGCTTACATAAATTCATGAACTGGTCGGGGCCGATCCTGACCGATAGTGGCGGTTTTCAAGTCATGAGCCTGACTGGCTTGCGCAAGCTGACCGAAGATGGCGTGATCTTCAAATCCCATGTGGACGGATCCAAACATTTTTTATCGCCCGAAACCAGCATGGATATTCAACAGATGCTCGGCTCTGATATTGTCATGTGTTTTGATGAATGCACCCCGTTTCCGGCCAGCCGCGAAGTATCATTGGAGTCAATGCAGCGTTCAATGCGTTGGGCAGGGCGCTCAAAAGACGCATTTGGCAACCGCCCCGAACATGCGCTTTTTGGCATTCAGCAAGGCAGCGTTTTCCCCGATCAGCGCGAAGAAAGCGCTGAGGCGTTGAAGGGTATAGATTTTGATGGTTATGCCATTGGCGGGCTGGCGGTGGGCGAGGGGCAGGCCGCTATGTTTGAGGTGCTGGATTACGCGCCGGGGCAATTGCCCGATGTCAAACCGCGTTACTTAATGGGAGTTGGCAAGCCCGACGATATTGTTGGCGCGGTGCAGCGCGGGGTGGATATGTTTGATTGCGTGCTGCCCAGCCGATCGGGACGCAACGGGCAGGCATTAACCCGCATGGGGGCGATCAATATAAAAAACGCGCGGCATCGCGATGACCCGCGCCCGCTCGACCCTGAATGCAGCTGTCCGGCTTGCAAAAGCTATTCCCGTGCTTATTTGCACCATGTATTCAAAGCCAACGAGATTATTTCTTCGATGCTGATGACATGGCATAATCTGCATTATTATCAGGAGTTGATGGCAGGTTTGCGCGCGGCGATTGCTGCTGGGGTGCTGGATGATTTTGCAGCTGCTTTTCATGAACGCCGCGCCAAAGGCGACTTAAAGGAAGCGTAAATGCAGGAACAGGAAATCGAGGTTAAATCAGGGGATATCACGCTTTCCGGTACGCTTACTTCGCCTGATATTGCTGGCCCATATCCGCTGGTGATTTGTATTCACGGCTCTGGCCCGCTGGACCGTAATGAAAACGCCGGTAAACAAAAGCTCAATATTTTTAATGACTTGGCTGCTCAATTGGCGGGGCAGGGCATTGCCTGTTATCGCTATGACAAACGCGGTATCGGTAAAAGTGGAGGCAAATATATCAGTGCCTCCCATTCTGATCTTGTGATGGATGCAACAGCGGTCGCACAGCATTTTTATGCTGTCCAGACCTTTTCAAAACTGTTTTTGCTAGGCCATTCCGAAGGCACCATTATTGCCCCGCAAGTGGCGCAGAATTCAGCGGTTGACGGCTTGATTTTGCTTGCGCCTTTTGTAACCCCGCTTGAACAAATACTGGACGCACAGGGGGTTGAAATGCAAACCCATATTGATAGCGCAAAAGGCATTGGCGCATGGTTCATCCGTGGTTACGTGCGGCTTTCGGGTGGGGTCAAAAAGATAAACCAACGCCTTATCCGGCGCGTTTTAGGTTCTGACAAGCCGGTTATCTGGTCTAATTTTCGCCAAGTCGAAGCCGCCTGGATCAGGGAAATGCTGTTGCTGGATCCGGTGGCGGTTTTTGCCAAGGTTAATCTGCCAACCCTGTTGTTGGTGGCGGGAAAGGACGCGCAATGTCCGCCCGAAGATGGCGCAAAAATTACCGATATTATCGGGGCAGACGCAACCCATGTGATTGTGCCTAAGCTTTCCCATATATTGCGGTTTGAGGGCGACAAGCAGGGGTTTGCCGGATACGCAGAACAGCTTAAGAAACCGATGGAGCCGGTTGTTTCAGAAACCATCGTCGATTGGCTGGAACGTTTTTAGACCAGAAAAACGCTACTCATCAAGCGAAGCAATAAACGCAATGCGCAGCATCTCAAGAGTGCGGGTGCAGCCGGTTCCGTCAAAAAACTGACTCAGTGCAGATTGAAAAACGGGGTCTGCGCCTTTGACACGCGAAAATAGGGTAATCGAAGATTGGAATTTCATATCATCCGGTTGGCCAAACAGGTTTTCAGCACCTTGATCCCCATGAAGAATCGCAAGCTCTGTGCATTTGACCAAACGTGGGCCAAGAACGGGATGGCTAAGAAATGCGACGGCCTCGTCTCGTCCATCAAGCCCGTAAATACTGGCGCGTTGGGAGTGGCCCAATCCGATCAGTTGCGGGAACACAAACCACATCCAATGGCTGGATTTGCGGCCTGTTTTTAATTCCAGCTGTGCTTGTTATATAATCGGGTCTTGGGCGCGGGCAAAACGGTCAAGATCATAGGTATATTTCATCAGCCATGGGTATCACGAATTGTGAAAGTCGTAAATATGGCGTTTGGCAACCTTATGCTGTTAAACGCTCGGCGGGAAGGATTCAGGTCGTGGCTTCATGATCACATGACTATTTTCTGGTTAACGGGTCTGTAATTTTTGACCAGCTATTTACCCTGAAGATATTGACAGCAAGTTGCCAGAATTTAAGGAGAGGGGTTGAAATCTGCAATGCTACAAGCCAAGTCTTAAAGACAAACGGAAGGTGAAGATTCTGCCAATAATTGGGGGATCACGCCTTGCTGAAAAAGGAAAAAACATGAGCGAGCAAAACCTTGTAACCCTGCCTGTCCTGCCATTGCGCGATATTGTCGTGTTTCCGCATATGATTGTGCCGCTTTTTGTGGGCCGTGATAAATCTGTTCGCGCGCTGGAAGCCGTGATGGCGGATGATAAACAAATTCTGTTAAGCAGCCAGATTGATCCTTCTCAGGATGAACCGACCACCGAGACAATTTTTGATATTGGTGTGATCGCCAATGTGTTGCAATTGCTGAAATTGCCTGATGGCACCGTGAAAGTGCTGGTGGAGGGCAAACAACGGGTGCGCATTGGTGAATACCTTGATAATGATGACTATTTTGAAGCAACAGCTGAGCTGATTGAAGAAATCAAGAGCGAGTCCGACGAGATTGAAGCCCTAACGCGTACGGTTTCCGCCGAATTTGAACGCTATGCCAAGCTGAACAAAAATGTGCCGGATGAGGCGCTTTCAATTGTGGCGGAGACCAAAGGTTCGGCAAAGCTGGCCGATACGGTTGCGGGGCATCTGGGCGTTGATATTGACGAAAAACAAGCGCTTTTGGAAATGGATGATCTGGCTGAACGGCTGGAAAAAATCTATGCCCTCATGCATTCTGAAATGTCGGTGCTTAAGGTTGAGCGCAAAATTAAGTCGCGCGTGAAATCGCAAATGGAGCGCACCCAGCGCGAATATTATCTGAACGAGCAAATGAAAGCCATTCAAAGCGAATTGGGTTCGGATGACGAATCTGGCGGCGAAATGGCTGAACTGGAAGCGCGGATCAAAGACACTAAACTTTCTAAAGAAGCTGACGAAAAAGTTCTGGCAGAGCTGAAAAAGCTGAAAAACATGTCACCGATGTCGGCTGAGGCCACAGTGGTGCGCAATTATCTGGATTGGATTCTTTCTATCCCTTGGGGCAAGAAAACCCGGGTAAAAAAGGACCTGACTATCGCTCAGAAAATTCTCGATGATGATCATTACGGGCTGGAAAAGGTCAAGGAACGCATTGTTGAATATTTGGCTGTGCAGAAACGCTCCAGCAAATTACGCGGGCCTATATTGTGCCTTGTTGGTCCTCCGGGCGTTGGTAAAACCTCGCTTGGCAAATCTGTGGCGCGGGCGACGGGGCGCGAATTTATCCGCATTAGCCTTGGCGGTGTGCGGGACGAATCAGAAATCCGCGGTCATCGGCGCACTTATATTGGCTCTATGCCTGGCAAAATCATTCAGTCGATGAAAAAGGCCAAAACAATTAATCCTTTGATCTTACTAGATGAAATTGATAAAATGGGCCAAGATTTTCGCGGAGATCCAGCCAGCGCCATGCTGGAGGTGTTGGACCCAGAACAAAACGCAAGTTTCACGGACCACTATCTTGAGATCGAATATGATCTTTCCAATGTGATGTTTTTAACCACGGCCAACACTTATAATATGCCGCGCCCTTTGCTGGACCGCATGGAAGTAATCACGCTGGCCGGTTACACCGAAGACGAAAAAGCTGAGATTGCCAAGCAGCACCTTATTGCCAAGCAAGAAAAAGGCCATGGGTTGAAAGCTGGTGAATTTGTGCTGGAAGATAGCGGTCTGATCGACATCATCCGGTATTACACCCGGGAAGCCGGCGTGCGGAATTTGGAACGTGAAATCGCCAAACTTTGCCGCAAAGCTGTGACCAAAATTGTCATGGACGAAACCAAATCGGTTACCATTAACAGCGATAATATTGAGGATTTCCTCGGGGTTCGACGGTTTAAGTATGGTTTGGCTGAGGAAGAAGACCAGATCGGAACAGTTACCGGATTGGCATGGACCCAAGTTGGCGGTGATCTGTTGCAAATCGAAGCCTTGCGCCTGCCTGGCAAAGGCCGCATGAAAACCACCGGCAAACTGGGTGACGTGATGAAAGAAAGCATTGAGGCTGCCAGCAGTTTTGTACGTTCACGCGCCACAACGCTGGGCATCAAACCGCCTGAATTTGAAAAGATCGACATCCATGTGCATGTTCCCGACGGCGGCACCCCCAAAGACGGGCCAAGTGCAGGGATTGCCATGGTAACATCGATCGTTTCGGTGCTGACCCAAATTCCAGTAAAGCGTGAGGTTGCCATGACTGGCGAGGTTACCCTGCGCGGCAACGTGTTGCCAATTGGCGGCTTAAAGGAAAAACTGCTGGCGGCATTGCGTGGCGGTATAAAAACCGTGCTGATCCCCGCTGACAATGAAAAAGATCTCGCTGATATTCCCGACAATGTCAAAGACGGGCTGGAGCTTATTCCGGTGGCCCATGTGATGGATGTGCTGAAACTGGCATTAACCCGGATGCCTGAACCGATTGAATGGGATGAAGTGGCCGAGGCCGCAGCCGCAGCCGCTGCCATCAAGCCGGTTGAGGGTGGCTCTGCAACCGCGCATTAATCCTACTTAAACCTAAAAACGGCGTCTTTGCATCTGTCAAAGACGCCGTTATTTATTGGGCAAGGCCAATTTCCATTAAACGATGAAAAATACCTGATTTCCGAAAAACAGGGCTTGCAGTGCTGGCATTACCGGATTAGTTACACGCCCACGGCGGGTGATTAGCTCAGTTGGTAGAGCGCTTCGTTTACACCGAAGATGTCGGGAGTTCGAGCCTCTCATCACCCACCATTTTCATCCTATCACACGTTGTGAAATGGCATATGGCCATGGTCTCCGAGCCGTCGCGCGTTAAGATCAGTCTGCGGCGGTGGCCTCGATCTCAAACATAAGGCTCGGGATGGCAAGCCGCGAAACACCAAGCAAAGTCATCGGGGGCGCGGCATTCAATGGCCCAAACCGGGCGCCAAGCACGTCAAAATGCTTCATGGTTTCGTCCACATCTGTGGTATAGATGCCAAGCCGTATGATGTTGGTGAGGCCCATGTCAGCCGCATTCAGAACAGCCTCAAGATTATCAAGGGAAAGCGCGATCTGTTTTCGCATGTCTTGCGCGTGCTGCGGGTTGCCTTCGCTATCAACAGAGGTCTGACCTGCACAAATTAGGTGCCGGCTGGTTCCCTCAATTATTTCGGATTGGTTATAGCCGAAATTTAACGACCATTTCCATGGATTTACGGGTGTTCGCTTCATAGATTATATTTCCTCATGTTGGTTTTTTGGTTTTACCAGTGAAAGAAATTACACCGTAGAAAACCCATACTGACAGCATGGTGTCAGTAGTCTTGTTTTATGCTACAAATTGTTGAGATCAGGAGAGTATCGGGATGCGGCGCGCAGACAGGTTAATTAAAATCGTTCACTTTATTCGAGGCCGTCGCCAAGCTGTGACAGCCAAACGTATCGCCGAAGAATTCGAAATTTGCACCCGCACTGTTTACCGCGATATTCAGGATTTAATGAATTCAGGCACCCCCATCAGTGGTGAGGCGGGTGTTGGTTATTTGATTGACAAAAAATACTATCTTCCGCCAGTGACCTTTGATGCCGAAGAACTGGAGGCCATTGGCCTTGGTATCAGCATGGTGCGTCACTGGACCGATGAACGCTTTGCTGAAAAAGCGGATAGTGCTTTTGAAAAAATTCAGGCCGTTTTACCCGCAAGCCTTCAAGGAGAATTGGAACAGATCACAACCTATTCGATCCCAAACCAATCACCATTGCCTTGGAGCGTCAGCTTTTCAGATTTGCGCGAATGTATTCGCACACAACAAAAAATTCGCGTCAGTTATTCCGACGAATCGCAACGTGTTACAACACGCGTCTTACGCCCGCTGGCTTTGATATTTTGCAGTCCGGTATGGTTGTTGGCGACGTGGTGTGAAAAGCGAAACGACTTTCG
>QIGK01000004.1 GCA_003228875.1 Rhodobacterales bacterium | reverse complement strand
ACTGGTGCAGCATGTGTTAGGGGTTTATGATTACCGCCTGAAAGTTGTTGCACGCGACCTATCAGATTTTGAGCGGATATTGCGGCGTCGAATCATGACCCTCCCCGGTGTCGGGGAGGTTGAGAGCAATGTGTTGCTAAGTGATGAGTTGTAGGGCGAAGTTCACCCCAGCATTACTTGAGCTTAATCAACCGATCAATTGATATTGGCCCTGCACCTTTGACAATGATGGTTACCAATATGGCAACCCAGAACAGGCGCTGATCCATGATCTGGCTGTCCTGAATACGATCAAAGCGCCAATGGTAACTTCGTCAACCATATGGCCAAAAATATCGACATAAGACAAAACCGCGATAAACCCGATCATGCCAAGTGCTGCCAACCTGCTGAATAAGCCAATTACAATCAGTGCTGGCAACACAAATTCGGCGTAAGTGCCCGCGTAAGCAATGAATTTATCAAAAAAGCCAACCAGGCTCGGATCATAACCCAACGCTTCAAACCTCCGCGGTAGAATTTGAAAATAGACGCCTGTGTCAAGTGTAAAAATATTGCCTTCCAATTTGGTTCGGGCTGAATTCCAGAAAAACAATAACAGTGTTGCCGCAAATGTGAATCTGGCGAGGCTTGGCAAAAGCCAAGAACTGGTGGCAGCTGAAATTTTGGAAAATATGGTATTATGAAAATCGATAAGCTTAAGCATGTTATGTCCCTTACATAGTTGTTTTTATAAGTATTTGAGCTGCCAATAAGCCGCTGATATTGCTTGTCAGGTCAAACCCGTCTGTTTCGGAACCTATGTCTGTTGCTTCGGCCAGCGTTTTATTTTCATATAATGCCCGCAGAAAATCGGCGCCGCCTTTGGGCAAAGTTTGCATATTTACGGTGTCTAGCGGTCGGCTGATCAAGATATCTTGCCCGCCAGTTGGCAGTGGTTTTTGAATATCGTTATTGTTGTTTTCCCAGATGGTAAAAATCGGGTATATTGACACAACGACCCGCAATGAAGGGTGCAAACTAAGCCGCGCCGACATCAATTGTTCAGGTGTGGCACCGGTCAAAACCGTGCCATCGATCGGATCTGCGTCAGCTGCACTATAGCATTGGCGGCGCGCGCGCTCCAGTCGTGCAACATCAGGCAAATAGGGCAGATGTCTGACCGGCGGAAAGGTTTCCAGAAACGTCGGAAATTCATTGGCGAATTGAAACATTAACGGGCTGCTTGGCGGAAATTGACGCACAAAAACATTGGCCATGGATTTAAAGAAATCTTCGCCGACTAGTTTTTGGATAACAGGATAAGCGCTTGCCAAAGCTTCGCTAAGGGAATGAACCACGTTGTTGCGATATACATCGAATCGGCGACCAGCGGGGCGGCCTTTTGGGTCGACCAACCCGTCGGGAACAGGGTTTTCGACATTTAATAGCGCTGGTGCAAAATCTGAAAGGCTCATGCGGCACGTCCCAATGCATCGGTGGCGCGGCTGGCTTCGGATTCTAGAATTTGCCAATCGGGAATGTCGTTATCCCATTCCACAAGGGTTGGCTTGGGGCCGGATCGGGCCAATAAACGGTCAAAGAGCTTCCATACCGGATCAACCACAGGGTTGTCGTGGCTGTCGATCAATAGCGTTTCGCCATGATCATCCATATCTTCGGCATGGCCGCCTAAGTGCAGCTCTCCGATATGTTCAACCGGAAAACGATCTATGTAATCTTCGGGCGAATAATCTTGATTGGTGCCAGATACAAAAACATTGTTAACGTCGAGCAGTAATCCACAGCCGGTGCGCGAAACGATGTCGCTAAGAAAATCAATTTCATCCATCGTGGTCGATTTGAACGCTACATATGTTGACGGGTTTTCCAGCAACATCTGGCGGCCGAGGGTGTTTTGGACTTGGTCGATATGATCGGCTACGCGGGTTACCGTTGAGCTATTATAAGGCAACGGTAAAAGGTCGTTAAGAAACCCGCCTTCATGGGTTGACCATGCTAAATGCTCAGAAAAAAGACCGGGTTGGAGCCAGTCGATCAGCTTTTTCAGGCGGTTAAGGTGGTCTTGATCAAGCGGCAGCTCACCGCCGATTGAAAGACCAACGCCGTGGCAGGAGATCGGGAAATTTTCACGCAGGTGGCGCAGTTGTTTAATTAATGGGCCACCGTCAGCCATATAGTTTTCTGCATGAATTTCCAGCCACTTAACCGTGCCGGAATTCGTGTTTATATCATCAATATGTTGTGTTTTATAGCCCACGCCGACAAGGCTGGGGATGTTGCTTTGGGTGGCGTAAGTCATTTTTCTTCTCACAAAGCAGAAAGGTCGGGCCCGCCTCAAAAAAGGCAGGCCCTGTATTTTTATGCAGGTATGTCGCGCAACAAAGCTTCAAGCGAACCAAAGCGCTCAGAACCGTCAGCGTCCATGCCAGGAACCTTGGTAGTTTCGCAAGAACCGGCTGGAACTTTTGACCAAGCGTTACCTTGATAATCAACAGCTGAAGTGCCTGCGCATGTTGTGCCTGGTCCAGCGGCACAGTCATTTGCGCCTGCCAAAGCCACACCAAAACATTTGTCAGTGGCTTGAGCGGCAACAGTGCCAGTGTTTACTGCAACAGCAGCTGCAACGGATGATGCGATGACCAGGCTTTTTACGATAGTGTTAGACATGTGTATTTCCTTTTTAGGTTTATTCAAAACGGTGTCATAAGTGACGCTCCAAGTGCTAAAGGTTGTTTTGATAAACAGCCATTCACAACCAAGTGAGATAACAGTTGCTTTATCTTTGTTTCAAATTCAAGCATTTTCGCACCTGTTTTACCGTAATATAAGGCGATACACTTACAGTGTTAAGCAATTATTGAAACATATGTTTACCTGATCGAAAATCCGTTGGACGTTCTTTGGGGGTGTTGTCTCGTTGCCGTCACCAACGCTTGCAATAGATTCGGCCTTTTTCTTAACGCAACATTTACTGGGCAGTAAAGAATCAGGATTCGCTGAGATGTTTGGTATTTGGCGGTGCAGGTTAGGCAATGTTATTATGGCCACACCATTGTAATTGATAATTCATGGCATGCGTGGCGAAATACCCACCAAAATATGCAAAGGTAAATGTGATTGGTTTCACGCTTGTTCGGTTGACCTGTCCAAAGTCGAGGCGTAAACTTGTCACGACTCTTATGGGCTTCAGTTATTGGGGCGCAAGGCTGTGAAGGACTGCTATCTTGGAAGACCTGCTTCGCGAATACCTCCCTATTCTTATATTCTTTGGTTTGGCGGTTGTTTTGGCCATCATACTGACATTGTCGGCGGTTGTGGTTGCGGTGCGTAACCCGGACCCTGAAAAGCTGTCTGCTTATGAATGTGGGTTTAACGCATTTGACGATGCGCGGATGAAATTTGACGTGCGGTTTTATCTGGTGGCCATCTTATTCATTATATTTGATCTCGAAGTCGCGTTTCTGTTTCCTTGGGCGGTTGCGTTTCAGGATGTCGGTTTGTTTGGTTTCTGGTCAATGATGGTGTTTCTTGGTGTGCTGACCATCGGCTTTGCTTATGAGTGGAAAAAGGGAGCCTTGGAATGGGCGTAGCAACCGGATTGAATGTCGCTGGCGCTGATAAAGAAGTCGCCACTTCGGTTCTGAATGATGAACTGGCAGATAAAGGCTTTTTGCTGACGACGACTGAGGACATTATCAATTGGGCCAGAACCGGTTCGCTGCACTGGATGACATTCGGGTTGGCTTGTTGCGCGGTGGAGATGATCCACACATCCATGCCGCGTTATGATCTGGAGCGTTTTGGCACCGCACCCCGCGCCAGCCCGCGCCAATCTGATCTGATGATTGTGGCGGGCACGTTAACCAACAAAATGGCTCCGGCATTGCGCAAAGTCTATGACCAGATGCCCGAACCGCGTTATGTGATTTCGATGGGGTCTTGTGCCAATGGCGGCGGCTATTACCATTATTCCTATTCTGTGGTGCGTGGCTGTGACCGCATTATCCCTGTTGATATTTACGTTCCGGGCTGCCCGCCCACAGCTGAGGCATTATTATACGGTATATTACAGCTCCAGCGGAAAATCCGCCGGACCGGCACGATCGCAAGGTAAAAAAATATGTCAGAAGCGCTAAATGAGCTCGGTGAGTTGATCGAGACAAAGCAAACCAACGCTGTGCGCCGCTGTCAGGTGGTTGATGGTGAATTGACCATTTGGGTTATCCCAGCCAGCATTCCGAATTTTGTTGAATTCCTGCGCACCAATGCGTCTTGCCAATTCACCCAAATGATTGACATTACTGCTGTCGATTACCCCGAGCGCGAAAAACGTTTTGAGCTGGTATATCATTTCTTGTCGATGGTGCTGAACCAGCGTATTCGTATCAAGGCCGATATTTCCGATGGTGAAAACGCGCCCAGCATTACCGATATTCACCCCTCGGCCAATTGGTTTGAGCGCGAAGTGTTTGACATGTATGGTATCAAATTTTCAGGCCATCCGGATTTGCGCCGCTTGCTGACCGATTACGGATTTACCGGCCATCCCTTACGCAAAGATTTCCCGACCACGGGCTATGTGGAAATGCGCTATGACGAAGTTGAAAAACGCTGTGTTTACGAACCGGTCAGCCTGACACAGGAATACCGTCAGTTCGATTTTATGTCCCCATGGGAAGGCGCGGAATATATCCTGCCGGGTGACGAAAAGGGAGACGCAAAATGATGGACGGTGCAAACGGCGACACCCTGACGGGCAAACAGAAAATCCGCAATTTCAACATCAACTTTGGCCCGCAACACCCCAGCGCCCACGGCGTTTTGCGGATGGTGCTGGAATTGGACGGTGAAATCGTTGAACGCGTCGATCCGCATGTTGGCCTATTGCATCGCGGCACTGAAAAACTGATGGAAAGCCGGACATACCTGCAAAACCTGCCTTATTTTGATCGGCTGGATTATGTGGCCCCGATGAATCAGGAACATGCATGGTGTCTGGCGATTGAAAAGTTGACAGAGGTCGAAATACCGCGCCGCGCCTCGCTGATCCGCGTGCTGTTCTGCGAAATTGGCCGAATCATGAACCACCTGATGAATGTTGGATCCCAAGCAATGGATGTTGGTGCACTGACACCTAATCTTTGGGGGTTCGATGAACGTGAAAGCCTGATGATCTTTTGCGAACGGGCTTGCGGTGCGCGTTTACATGCCAACTATTTCCGCCCGGGCGGCGTGCATCAAGACCTGCCGCAAAAACTGGTTGATGATATTCAGGCATGGACGCTAACTTTCCCGGCTGTGCTGGATGATATGGCCAACCTGCTAACTGAAAACCGGATTTTCAAACAACGCAATGTTGATATCGGTATCCTGAAACCGCAAGACGCTTTGGATTATGCGATGACAGGCGTGATGTTGCGTTCGACCGGTGTTGCATGGGATTTGCGCCGCAATCAGCCTTATGAATGTTATGATGAGTTTGATTTCCAAATTCCGATTGGCAAAAACGGTGATTGTTACGATCGTTATTTAATGCGCATGGCGGAAATGCGTGAAAGCATCAAAATAATCCAGCAAGCCATCACCAAGCTGAATGAATGCAAAGGCGATGACATTTTGGCGCGGGGTAAGCTGACCCCTCCTAAACGCCATGAAATGAAAACCTCGATGGAGGCGTTGATCCATCACTTTAAGCTTTATACCGAGGGTTTTCACGTTCCTGCCGGTGAAGTTTACGTTGCGGTTGAAGCCCCCAAAGGCGAATTTGGCGTGTATCTGATCGCGAATGGTACCAACATGCCTTACAAAGTTAAAATCCGCGCGCCGGGATATGCACATCTGGCGGCGATGGATTTTATGGGAACCGGCCATCAATTGGCCGATATTGCGGCCTTGATCGGGTCAATGGATGTAGTTTTTGGGGAAATTGACAGATGAATAGTGGCCTTGCACAATGGATCATGGCGCTTGGGACGCTCACTACGGCTGTTGTGATTGCGGTGCAGTCGTTTTCGATTAGCAAAACGCTTAATTCACAATTCGCTGGCAATCTGCAAAATCGGGAAATCCTGGTCTGTGAAAATTCGGTTTTCGCCATCAAGCTCAGCTCGGATGTTATTCGCGAATACCTGACTATTGTGTCGCGAAGCAATCTGGAAAATATCAGCGATGCGGAAATTGAAACGGCCGTCAGCCGCTTTCCTATCGCCATGGGTAATGTCTTTCTAGACCACGAAGAAACGCTGTCTGATACCCGCGCCCAACTTGCGTTACTGGGTTTTTATGCGGGCGTAGAAACGTCAATGACCATTGCAGATATGGATAACGGTATAAGCCGTATTCAGAAAATGATTGGCGTCGCCGCAGCACTACAAAATGTGCCGCGCGGCACTAGCGAATTTGAATGGATGACAGATGATCAGCCTAATCCGGTCACAGAGCCGCGATTGTGGTTGTTGGAAATATTCATGGCTTCGGATCAATTTTTTACCGGCATCTTGGAAATCAGAAATAAATGCGCTGAAATTGTTCTGGGCGAGCGTCGGGGGCTTATCTAAATGACTTTTCTAAAAATATTTCTAGCAGTAGCCTTTGCTGCTACGGTTTTGCCTGCGCATGCGCAACAACCTGACCCTTCGCAGATGGATACGTTTTTAGATACTCTTGCGGATGGCGGTTGTTTCTTAACCGAAGCACAAGCCGAGGTTCTTTTTGCAAATGGCATGGAAGCCAGTATAGCCTTTGAATTTGTAGATGGGTTATCGGTGGTTGTTGATGGCAGTTGTAAATCCATTGGTGGGTTGAACATATTGCAACGGCAATTTGCCGATATTCTGGCCTTGAACAACTGCGCCATTTCCGAAGATGCCGCTGAGGCATTTTTCCCTGCCAATGGTATGGAATTCAGCGTCGCTCAAGATATTGCCAAAAGTTTAATTGATGTCGGTTGGGCAACGGTTTCTGGTGATGGCCAAATATTGGCGTTGGGGCCGGAATATTGCACAGCCGCACCAGTGATGTCGCCCGAAGAATCTGTTGAAATAGTGGTTGAAGATACACCAGAAGGGCAAACCCCTGAAAGATCACTGATCGAGAATTTTAACCTGTTGTTATCCATTATGGCTGCTGAAGGGTGTCGTCTTGATTTGGCTTCCTATGTTGAAGTTCTTACCGCAGGCGGGCTTGATCTCGAAACCGGTGTTAGCGCGGCAATGGATTTAATCGCCAATGGTTTTGGTGAAATTATCGATAACTCCGTTTTGTATATCTATGAGCCTCAATGCGTGCCTGTTTCTGGTAGCGTAGAAATATCTGACGAACCTGCGACCGAGCCAGCCTTTGACAGCACCGAAATGGGTATTTTTATGTCTGTTATGGTGCAAAATAATTGTATTTTGACCGAAAACATGGCGCGCACGCAATTTGCAACCGCTGGCTTGGCAATGGAACAGGTTTATATTCTGGCTGAAGAAATGGTTCGAAACGGGCAGGGGGATTATTCAGATGATGACACAACCTTGACCATCACGGCGGCTGAATGCAGCGCTGCTACACCGCGCCCTGTTGAGGACACGATGCCGAACGACCAGCCGGATAATATGCCAATTGATACTGATGCCAACGATCCCGAAGCGCAATTTTTGGCAATTCTGGCTGGCAACGATTGTCAAATATCGCAAGCCAATGCCCGTGACGTTTTTGCGGCTGGCAACTTGGATTTTAATACCGGCATGGGCATTGCATCACGAATGTTGAATGATGGGCGTGCCACGTCGCCTGACGGGGGGCAAACCTTGAATATTGCGCCGCCGCTTTGTGGTATAGCTGCCGCTGGCCCAAGTAATCCGCGCGATATATTTATTGAGATGTTGCAGGGCAATGATTGCTCTATGACCGCCGGTGAATTCAGCGCGGCGTTGCCGGTTGATGGGTTGGATCAAAACACTGCCTTTGGCCTGATCACAGAATTAGAAGCGGAAGGGGTCATCGCTTTGCCCCCAACCCGCGATGTTGTTACTCTTACTGCGGAGAATTGCCGGTAATGCTACGCCGTTTACACGCTGATCAACCTGAGAGCTTTGCTTTCACCGCTGCTAATTTGGCTTGGGCCAAAGGGCAGATTACAAAATACCCCGAAGGCCGACAGGCCAGCGCGGTCATTCCGCTGCTTTGGCGCGCACAGGAACAGGAAGGCTGGGTTAGCCAGCCTGCGATTGAATATGTCGCCAACCTGCTTGGTATGGCCGAAATTCGGGTGTTAGAAGTTGCCAGCTTTTATTTCATGTTCCAGCTAAAGCCGGTGGGTGCAATTGCACATGTGCAAATATGCGGCACCACTTCTTGCATGATTTGCGGTGCTGAGGATTTGATCGGGGTTTGTCAGGAAGTCATTGCACAGAACGCCCATGAAATTTCACCTGATGGTAATTTTAGCTGGGAAGAGGTGGAATGCCTTGGTGCTTGTGCAAATGCCCCTATGGCCCAGATCGGTAAGGATTACTACGAGGATTTAACCACAGACGGTTTTCGTGAAATTCTTGCGGCATTCGCGCGGGGCGAAGTGCCCAAGCCCGGGCCTCAGAACGGGCGTTTTTCCTGTGAACCTTTGGGGGGCGTGACCACCTTGAAAGATTTTACTGGTGAAGAATTTAATGGCTCGGTTGGTATTGCGGTTGCCTTGGGGGATACGGTCAAACGTATTCAGGGTGATGAAGTTCCGGTTCTGAAGCGAAGCAAAAGCAAAACAAAACCGAAAAAATCGCAATCTGCAAAAGGTAAGGCAAAACCATCTGATGCGGATAAGCCAGCCTTGTTAAGCGGGCCTCGGGATGCTGGCGCGGATGATCTGAAAAAAATCGATGGGGTTGGGCCAAAGCTGGAAAAAGAATTGAACGCGGCGGGGGTGTTTCATTTTGACCAGATCGCGTCTTGGAACAAAAGCGAAGTGGCATGGGCTGACCAGAACCTTGTTAGCTTTAAGGGTCGTGTAAGTCGTGATAGTTGGGTGGACCAAGCCAAAAAACTGGCAAAAGGTTAGGCCATGAAAGACGCAGAGCAAAACCAACGAAAACAAACCCGACTGGCATCTTATGTGATGATCGCCTCGGTATTGCTTTTGATGGGTGGTTCTTGGCTGGGCGGGCAACTTGGCCTGCCAACGCGCTTTGCGTTTTTGGTTGATTTTATGGCCTTGGCGGGTTTTGCCTTTGCGATGATTGTATTGTTTAGGGTTTGGCGCGCGCGCCAAAGTGACGGAGAATAAAATGCTTAAAGACCAAGACCGGATCTTTACCAATCTTTACGGTATGCATGACCGTTCCTTAAAAGGTGCGCAATCGCGTGGCCACTGGAACGGCACTGCGGGCTTTATTAAAGAAGGCCGCGATTGGGTTGTTGAACAGGTCAAAGGCTCGGGTCTTCGCGGGCGCGGCGGCGCTGGTTTTCCAACCGGTTTGAAATGGTCGTTTATGCCCAAAGAAAGCGATGGGCGGCCATCCTATCTGGTGGTTAATGCGGACGAATCCGAACCAGGCACCTGCAAAGACCGCGAAATCATGCGCCATGATCCGCATACCTTAGTTGAAGGCTGTCTGATCGCTGGTTTTGGCATGGGGGCAAATGCGGGCTATATTTATATACGCGGCGAATTCATCCGTGAACGCGAAGCCCTGCAAATCGCCATTGATGAATGTTATGACGCGGGGCTGCTGGGCAAAAACGCCGCCAAATCCGGTTGGGATTTTGACCTGTATCTGGTGCATGGCGCTGGCGCTTATATTTGCGGCGAAGAAACTGCATTGCTGGAAAGCCTTGAAGGGCGTAAAGGCATGCCGCGCATGAAGCCTCCGTTTCCCGCTGGTGTTGGCCTTTATGGCTGCCCGACCACGGTGAATAACGTGGAATCCATCGCGGTGGTGCCCACCATATTGCGCCGTGGTTCTGACTGGTTTGCCAGCTTTGGCCGCCCCAATAATACGGGCACCAAACTGTTTGGTATTTCCGGCCATGTGATTAACCCCTGCGTGGTTGAAGAAGCCATGTCAATTCCCCTGCGCGAATTGCTCGATAAACATTGCGGCGGGGTTCGCGGCGGCTGGAAAAACCTCAAAGCAGTAATTCCCGGCGGGTCATCGGTGCCATTGCTTCCGGCAGATGTATGCAACGACGCAATCATGGATTTTGACTGGCTGCGCGAGCAGACCTCGGGACTGGGAACGGCTGCGGTGATTGTCATGGATCAAAGCACAGATGTGATCAAAGCCATCTGGCGGTTATCAAAATTTTACAAACACGAAAGCTGTGGCCAATGCACCCCGTGCCGCGAAGGCACCGGCTGGATGATGCGGGTGATGGACCGTCTGGTAACCGGCGAGGCCGAGCTGGAGGAAATCGACATGCTGTTGGACGTAACCAAACAGGTCGAAGGCCACACAATTTGCGCGCTTGGCGATGCGGCGGCATGGCCCATTCAAGGGTTGGTGCGCCATTTCAGAAATGAAATCGAAGACCGGATTAAACATCAAAAAACCGGACGCGTAAGTGCGGTTGCGGCGGAGTAATTTGTGAAAAATCTCTTCCTTATTCTGGCCCTATTGTCCCCAGCGCTGGCCAGTGCTGGCGGCCATTCGGATGTGGGGTCAAAGATTTGCCGAGAGGAAGTGGGTTCTGACCCAATGGCGCAACAACAATGTTTGCGCAATTTTCAGAAATCAGCGTATTTGGTACGACGGTATTACATCCATGCCGGAATATTTAACGAAGCGGGTGATTTTTCTGGGTTTTCGTTTTCAGACCTGTTCCAAAACCCGTTTGTGCTTAGCCCGAGCCGCGTACTTGATCAATGTACGTTAGGTCAGGTTCTTAACGGCAACCTGTTTTCCGGTGTGATGGATATGCGCGAGGTTTGGGAATGTATTTCCGACATTGATCCGGTTGCGGCTGCGTGGGACACGATATGAAACAACCCAACAACACATATCTTGCTGAGTTTAACATCGCGCGATTGATTGCCCCAAAAGAAGACCCGCGCGTGGCAGGATTTATGAATGCAATTGATCAAATAAATGGTTTGGGTTCCCGAATGTCCGGTTTTGTCTGGCTAATGCAGGGCGATATGACCTTGACTATGGACAGTTCATCAAGCAACCCCGAAGAAAACACGCGGCTTATCCCTAACCTGACCGTTTGGCAGGATGCGGCTTCGTTGGAAAATTTTGTATTTAATACCGTGCATAAACAATTTTTTGAACGCCGTGCTGAGTGGTTTGAAATTCTTGGCAAAATGCATTTTGTGATGTGGTGGGTGGCCAAGGGGCATAGGCCCACCAAAATCGAAGCAATGGAACGGCTTGAATATTTGCGCAAAAATGGCGAAAGTGATCATGCCTTTGGTTGGAAATATCTGAAAGAAACCAATATCTTGCAGTCAAATGACAGCATAAAGGCGGCGGAATAGCAATGACAAATCTCAAGAAAATCATCATCGACGGCGTTGAGCTGGAAGTCGACGGTGCGATGACCATCCTTCAGGCGGCTGAGGTCGCAGGGATTGAAATTCCTCGGTTTTGTTACCATGAACGCCTGACCATCG
>QIGK01000010.1 GCA_003228875.1 Rhodobacterales bacterium | reverse complement strand
TGAAATCTTCACTGAATCTTGCATTGCCCATGTCGGCCTCCTTGCCTCATTTTTAGGGAAGAAGGTGTCTACAAATCTAGGGGCTATTCAGACCCCCGCCGCGCCGCCTCCGCACTGGCGCGCGGGTCTGCGCGCCCGCCATCGTGCCAACCGCTGGTCCCCGCGCTGTCAATTTCCAGCCCGTGCCCCTCTGCTAGCCCCCTAAAAACCGCCTCGGCGGTCGGCGAGCGGCAGATATTGCCAAGGCACACAAACAGAATGGATTCAGCCATCGCATCGTTCCTTTTGGCCGCTAAAACGCAAACAGCCCTGCCGGAAGGTTCCGCCAAGGCTGTTTAATCACATGTCAAAGAAATCAGGCTTCGGCTTGTGCCTTGGCAATGTCTTTTTTGACTTTTAGCGCCGAAACCGACAATTCACTGTCTTTGGCTTTGGCCATGAATGCATCCAGACCGCCACGGTGGTCAACAGTGCGCAAGGCAGATGCCGCCACGCGGAATTTGAACGAACGGTCCAGCGTTTCAGACGCGATCGTCACATCAATCAGGTTGGGGCGAAACACGCGACGCGTGCGGTTTTTGGCGTGGCTGACATTGTTGCCAGACATGACACCTTTGCCAGTAAGTTCACAACGACGAGACATATCAGTCCCCTTTTGGTTAGAGCGGCAAAAAAACCCGCACATGAATTTCAGAGCCGTTTATTACGGCGGGTTGGTTGGAAGGTCAAGGGATTCGGGGAGTTAAAATGCTCAAAATCATCCTCAATCCCCGTTAATAAACGCCAATTCCTGTTGAACGAGGCTTTCCAGATCAAAAAGCCGATCAGTAACCGGCGATGACACATATTTCAGGCTGTCAATTAACGCCATGTCAACGATGGTATCAAAACTGTCATTGGGCAGAAAACAAACATTTGTAAATGCCCCCAGCATTTCCTGCATAATCGGAATATCCGAGGTTATCATCGGAATGCCATAACTGGCAAATTCGCAAGCAGAAACCCCCTGCGCATCCAGACGTGTTGGCAGGATCGCCAGATCATAGCCATTCAGAACCGACGGAATTTCGGATTGCGTAATAAAATGATTGGTAAAGCTCACATTCTCACCATACTGCATGACCTGAGGTAATTGGCCTTTGCCATAAACATCAACAATTATATTCGGGTTGGATTGCGCCAGCTTTAGCACCAGATCAATACTATATTTTGACGAATCGAGCGGTCGGATACAGATTGCCCGAAGCGGTCCCTTTGACGGGTTTATTTGAAATCCACCCTTTGAAAAAGCCTTGCTAACCGGATTATTAATGATCGCATTTTCAATTTCCCCAATGGCAAAAATATTGCGCTCAAAGGTTTCTTTCATCCAGCGGGACACAAAAATAAATTTGATCAGCATCTGTTTTGAAAAATACCGCAAAAATACTTTGGCGGCCTTCAGCTTGATCGGGTCCAGCACCCATCGCAAAGCCTGTTGCCTTTTTTCCTTTTTATTCCAGTGATAGGGCTGCGGATATTCGCTAGGCACATGCATCACCTCATGCCCGTGAAACACAAATACCAGCTTTGCTATTTTTCTGCGCTGCTTGAAAATCATCCTGAAATGATTGCGCAGGTTTGGCGCGTGGGAAATCACCGTGGCTGCCTCAAACAGGTTTGATTGCTCTGCGCTTTGCGCGGTGACAACCTCAACCCCTTCAAACTGGTAATCCTGTGTGGCAGAAAATGACAAAACCCTGACGGGCTGGCCTGTGACCAGATATTGTTTTACCCGCGCATGCACATACCCCATCTGATATGGGTTGCCCTCTGACGGATAAGCCTGCACTAAAACCAAAAGGGATGTCATTATGTGTTCCTTATTCCGGCCATGGACCGTCGTTTTCCTTTACCGATTCCATCGACACAAAGGTTGATGAACTGGTTACATACGGCAATGCCGAAATTACTTCACCCATAACCATCCGGTAGTCGGTGATATTTCGTGTTCGCACCTTAAGCAGGTAATCAAAACCACCCGCAATCATATGGCATTGTTCGACTTCGGGGGTTTTTTGCACGGCTGCGTTAAACGCATCCAGCGCCTTGGCACGGGTATCTGACAGGGTGACCTGCACAAATGCGATATGATCCAGCCCCAGCTTTTCAGGGCAAAGCATAGCGCGGTAACCCAGAATATAGCCCTGTTGTTCCAGCCGCTTAACCCGCAATTGACACGGAGATTTTGACAAACCTACCTGTTTGGAAAGATCGGTTATGCTGATACGCCCATCAATGGCCAAATGCCCTAAAATTGCCCTGTCTATCTTGTCCAAATTCTTTTGACCCATAAAAAGCTCTCAAATCAACGTAATTTTGGGCATTTTCACCATTTTTTCAGCAATTTCAAGCGTTTTCACCAATGGTAATGCAGTACCTTGGAGAAAAAGGAACCCTGCCATGTCTGATTCTCGCACTGCCATTCGCAATTCAATTCGCCCAGACGAAACCGCTGCGCTTTTGCAGTTGATAAAACGGGCTGACTTGTCAATTCAACAACGCCTTGAAATTACCAATTCAGCCGCAAACCTAGTCCGCGACATTCGCAGCCATGCCAAGCCGGGCATCATGGAGGTGTTTCTTGAGGAATACGGCCTGTCAACCAATGAAGGCATTGCCTTAATGTGTTTGGCCGAAGCCTTGCTTCGAGTGCCCGACGCTGACACAATCGATGCTTTGATCGAAGATAAAATCACGCCCGGAAATTGGGGTAAACATCTCGGTAAATCGGCTTCGTCTTTGGTGAATGCTTCAACTTGGGCGTTGCTGCTAACGGGTAAGGTTCTGGATGAAGGCCAAGGGATTACCGGCCTTTTACGCGCCATGGTTAAGCGCATCGGAGAACCGGTAATACGGCGCGCTGTTGGCTGTGCCATGCGCGAAATGGGACGGCAATTTGTGCTGGGCCGTGATATTTCCGAAGCCCTAAAACGCGCAAAAGCCGCCGAAAACAAAGGCTATACCTATTCCTATGATATGCTTGGCGAAGCCGCGATCACCGAGGCGGATGCCTTGCACTATATGCGGGCCTATGGTGATGCCATTACCACGGTTTCCGCCCGATGCACCGATACGGATATTCGTAATAATCCCGGTATCTCGATCAAGCTTTCGGCTTTGCATCCAAGATATGAATTCAGTCAGCGTGACAGGGTTTTGGCGGAACTGGTGCCTCGGGTATTGCTACTGGCGCAACAAGCCAAGACCGGCGGCATGGGGTTTAACATTGATGCCGAAGAAGCGGCGCGGCTGGATATTTCGCTGGACGTGATCAAAATGGTTCTTTCGGATCCATCCTTGCAAGGCTGGGATGGTTTTGGTGTGGTGGTTCAGGCCTATAGCCCGCGGGCAACACATGTGATCGACTGGCTGCACGCACTGGCCACACGGCTTGACCGTCGCATAATGGTGCGGTTGGTCAAGGGTGCCTATTGGGATACAGAAATCAAGCTGGCACAAGATGAAGGGCTAGATGGTTTTCCGGTTTTCACGCGCAAGGCCTCCACCGATATTTCTTATATCGCCTGCGCGCGGCAATTGTTGTTAATGACAGACCGGATATATCCACAATTTGCCACCCATAATGCCCATAGTGTAGCAGCAATTTTGCATCTGGCGCAGGATCACCACAGCTTTGAATTCCAGCGGCTGCATGGCATGGGCGAAGCCCTGCATGATATCGTTCATGCCACCTATAAGACCCGATGCCGCTTATATGCACCAGTGGGTGCCCACCGCGATTTGCTGGCTTATCTGGTGCGGCGATTGTTGGAAAACGGGGCCAATAGTTCTTTTGTCAATCAAATCGTCGATACAGATATTGCCCCTGAAACCGTGGTGGCTGACCCGTTTTTGCAGGCTGAATCCTATCTGGAAAACGTCGCGAACCCTGCCATCGCGTCATCATCCGACATATTTCACCCACGCAGAAACTCATACGGATTTGATATAGCCGATCCGCTGGCGATGGCGAAAATCACTGAATCCCGTGAGGTATTTACCAAAACGCTCTGGCAAGCGGGGCCATTAATGGTTTCCGGTCCGACGCACGGCACGCAGCAAACCATCACTAACCCTGCGCAGCCGGATCAGCAAGTCGGCACCGTAATCGAGGCCAGCTCAAGCGATGCCAAAAACGCAATTCGCGATGCAAAACCATGGCAGGCCAGCCCTCAAACCCGCGCAGCCACTTTGCGTAAAGCCGCTGACCTGCTGGAACAAAACAGTGCTGAGCTTTATGCATTATTAGCACGCGAGGCCGGTAAAACCCTAAGCGACGCCATTGGAGAATTACGCGAAGCTGTCGATTTTTTGCGCTATTACGCGGCTGACATTGAAAACCTGACACAGCCAGCATTGGGTATTATTGCCTGTATTTCACCATGGAATTTCCCACTGGCAATTTTTTGTGGCCAGATCAGTGCGGGCTTGGCAGCAGGCAACGCAGTGATTGCTAAACCGGCTGAAACCACCCCGATCATCGGCTTTCGCGCAGTGCAGATTTTGCATCTGGCCGGCGTGCCTAAAACCGCCTTGCAATTCTTGCCCGGCCAAGGTGGCGTGATTGGTGCTGCCCTTGCCAGCGACCCGCGCATTGACGGGCTTTGCTTTACCGGATCAACCCCCACCGCCCAGCATATCAACCGGAGCATGGCAAAAAACCTTTCACCATTTGCGCCGTTGATTGCTGAAACCGGCGGCATTAATGCCATGATCATTGACAGCACCTGCCTGTTTGAACAAGCGGTGCGCGACGTGGTAATTTCGGCCTTCCAAAGCGCAGGGCAGCGTTGTTCGGCCCTGCGGGTTCTGTATGTGCAGCAAGATATTGTTGAAGATTTCAAAACCATGCTAATAGGCGCGATGACGGAGCTGAAACAGGCAGACCCGTGGCGATTAGACACCGATGTCGGGCCGCTGATTGATGCAACTTCGCACCAGAAAATTTCGGAGTATATCGAAATAGCACGGTCTGAAGGGCGGGTATTGTTTGAAAGCCACGCCAATCCCACCGGTAATTTTATCGCCCCGACTTTGATCAAAATTGCCGGAATCGCTGATCTGGCTGAAGAGATATTTGGTCCGGTTTTGCATATCGCAACCTTTAAGTCGGATGAAATTGACTCGGTGGTGGATGGTGTTAATGCAAGTAGCTATGGCCTGACTTTTGGCTTGCACAGCCGTATTGATGATCGGGTTCAGCAAATTGTTGAGCGCATCCGTGTTGGCAATATTTATGTCAATCGCAACCAAATCGGGGCCACTGTCGGATCACAACCTTTTGGTGGCGAGGGGCTTTCCGGCACCGGCCCAAAAGCCGGCGGGCCGCATTATGTTAGCCGTTTAACCAAGCCAGAGCGCCAACAGGTGACCGCCAGCGGATTTGCCTGCTCCCATATTCAGAACGTCATTGACCAGTTGCCCGAATTAAACCGAAACCAACCAATAGCAACAACCGCGATGCCGGGGCCAACTGGCGAAAGCAATCAATTATCCTATTACCCGCGCGGCGTGGTGCTTTGCCTTGGGCCGGACCAAAAGTCGGCTGAGTTACAAAAAGCTGAGGCTGAAGCCCAAGGCTGTCAGGCGGTGATCGCCATTGGCACATCGGAACTGGCGACCTTAAAGGGGTTTGACGCGGTATCGTATTGGGGTGACAGTAAAACAGCACGCCAAATTCGCCAGCGGCTTGCCCAACGAAACGGACCACTGATCCCGTTGATATTTGGGAAAAACACCGTTGAACGCTATTGGGTTGAGCGACATATCTGTATTGATACCACCGCCTCGGGTGGCAATACCGCGTTACTGGCCGCAAGTTAACTGCCTCAGGCCGTAGCCAGCTTCTTTGTTGCAAAAACTCGCACCGCTGGCCAGCCTGCCCCGAAGCGGGGCTGGGAAGGGAAGCGGTTCATTACGCAAGCAATGATGCCACTCGACTTCGGGAGAGGCCATTGAGGACAAGAACCGTTTTTAAAACAGTATCAAGTGCAACGCTGCTACAATCACCGCGGCCCGGATTAACCACTTAAACGCCTCCATATTCAAATACCCAAGCACAAGTTTGCCCAATACTGCCCCGATAAATATCGTCGGAACAAACATAAAGTTAAGCTGGAGGGATTCTGATGTGATCAGGCCAAGATTAAGCGAAAACGGCACCTTGAATAGGTTCACGATCAGAAAAAACCAACTGCGCGTCCCAACAAATTCCTTTTTGTTCAGGCCCATCTGCAACAGATAAATACCGA
Source organism: Rhodobacterales bacterium (assembly GCA_003228875.1). Lineage (GTDB taxonomy): Bacteria > Pseudomonadota > Alphaproteobacteria > Rhodobacterales > Rhodobacteraceae > UBA3077. The sequence goes on along the minus strand of QIGK01000010.1, from coordinate 5,296 downwards.
ATATCGGGCCAGCAGCGTTGGCAACCATGGTGGCAATGCCGGCAAAGATACCAACAATGCCGGTCACCACCCAGCCGCCCATCAGCGTTTGTTTATGTTTTGGCAGGCCGAGTTCCAGCACCAGCATGGCAAGGATAATACCGCCGATTGCAAGTTGAAAAACCCCGACAGGAATGATGCTGACCGCAAAATAACCGATCAAAACCCCGACTGCCACCAGCGGAAACAGCCTTAGCAAAATGCCCCATTGGCAATGCCGCCGGTAATAAACCACCGCAAAAATATCCGCGACAATCAGCATTGGCAGCAACACCCCGGGCGAAGCTTTGCCCGGAATTGCCAGCGCCATCAGCAGCACTGCCAGAATGCCCACACCCCCGACCGAGGTTTTGGTAAACCCGACCAGCAACGCCGCAAGCGCGATATAGCCATAATCTAGGGTGGTTAAATCCAATCGTGACCCCTGCTTTGTTGGCTACATGCCTAAAGCTTCTTTATACATGTCCAACACCGCTTCTTCTTCGGAAATTTCCTGCGGGTCTTTTTTACGCAATACCACAATTTTTCGCAGAATCTTGGTGTCATAGCCGCGCGATTTCGCCTCAGCCATGACTTCTTTTTGTTGGTCGGCGATGTCTTTCTTTTCAATCTCCAACCGCTCAAACCGCTCTACAAAACTACGCAGTTCCGCTGATGTAACCCGATAGGTGCTTTGCTGGATGTCATCATTTTCTAATTCGTCGTTCATTTTTCTGCCCTGTTTGCCTGAATATGGAAGCCGGACATTATCGACAAGCGGTTCTGACAGCAAGACCGTGCTTGCCTAATTTACCGTGCTGAAATATCCAGAGCAAATCGGAGGAATTATAATGCAATATATGATTTACGCAGGCGTGGTGTTGGCAGTTTTGGGGCTTGCCGGGCTTGGTTTTTGCATCCGCATGGCCACTGGTGTTAAACGGGATGCCGAGGCTGGCAAAGACACCACAGACCGCATGCAAATGCTGGTCGCCCTGAACACCGCCGCACTTGGCACCGCCTTTATCGGCCTTGCGTTGGTCATGGTTGGGGTATTGATGTCGTGAAAGTTCTGATCGCCACAAGCACCACAGATTTTGACCCGTCTGAGGTCGCGTTACCGTGGGAAATCCTGTCAAAGGCCGGCATAGACGTGCGTTTTGCCACTGACACCGGCACCATGGGCGCGGCTGATGAACATATGTTAAAGGGCGATTATTTTGGCTTTTTGGCTAAATTACTGGTGGCTCGCCAAGACGCGCAGGACGCTTATGCCAATATGCTAAAGGACAAGTCTTTTCAAAATCCGATCTCGTATTCCGCCATCAATGTTGATGATTTTGACGGGCTTATTTTGCCCGGAGGCCATGCAAAAGGCATCAAGGTTTATCTGGAGTCAGAAACCTTACAAAGCCGGATTGTCGATTTTTTTGCCGCTGACAAAGTGGTTGGCGCAGTCTGTCACGGGGTGGTCGCCGCTGCGCGGGCCATTGACCCCGAAACCGGCAAATCGGTTTTATTTGGACGTAAAACCACAGCGCTTTTACGGCGGCAAGAACTGATTGCTTATAATATGACTAAACAGTTGATGGATGACTATTTTCTCACTTATCCTATCACTGTTGAGGAAGAAGTGCGCGCCGTGCTGGCAGACCCAGCGGATTTCCTGACTGGAAAAAACCCGATCCTCCGCGACAGTATGAATAAACTGAAACGCGGGTTTACGGTGCGTGACGGCAATTACATTTCTGCACGCTGGCCCGGCGATATCTACAATTTTTCGCTTGGGTTACTTGATTTTCTTCGGGCTGATACTTGATCAATGGCCGCGCAAATCAACGCAAGGCATTCCGGCGAGCTGAACCGGTGATCAGCCCCTTTGCGCAATAAAAGCTGAACATCATCCCCCGACGCATGCTCCAATAAGCGCAAAGCCACTGATTGTGCCACATCTTTGTCAGCTGTGCCTTGCAAAAACCGGGTTGGAAAAGGCAGCAAAAGCCGGTCGCGCAGCACCAGTTGATTGCGGCCATCCTCAATCAGTTTTTGGGTAATGACATAAGGCTCTTGATATTCCGAGGGCAATTCAACCCGTCCATTTTGCATCAATTTCTGGCGTTGATCAGGGGTAAACCCTGCCCACATTGAATCTTCTGTGAAATCGGGAGCAGCAGCAATACCAACCAGCCCTGCAATCTTTTTGGGCATGAATTTGGCCAAGATCAAGGCTATCCAGCCGCCCATCGAAGAACCAACCAGAATTTGTGGCCCCTCTGTCAGGTTTTCAATAATCGCTGCGGCATCTTGCGCCCATTCGCCAATACAACCATCGGTAAATTTGCCTGAGGACTGGCCATGGCCAGAATAATCGAACCGCAAATACGCTCTGCCTTGCTGTTTGGCCCATTGCTCAAGAAACGCTGCTTTGGTGCCTTGCATATCAGAATGAAACCCACCAAGAAACACAACACCCGCCGCATCGGATTTTTGCGATGATTGGTAAAACGCCAGACGTCGGCCTTGATTTGTTTCAATATGCTGAAGCTTGCCCATACGGTTTCCTCTTTGTTCGACCGTCTTTCTATATGCAAACTTAACGATATGGAAAAGCAAAATTTCGAAAACCAAAGACGACTTATTAGAAATAAGGTGAGTCGGTTAGCGCCAATTTAAGGTGGGTTTGGATGTTCGAATTATAATCAGAAAACGGAAATCTAGCAGTTTGTTTTGGTTCCAGTTAAATTTTAAACCTTTCAAACCCACAGGGCGGTCATAAAATGGCCCACCAATGTAAGATTATGATCAAAGCGGCGCGACCCGATCTTTCGCAACAAATTACGACGATCAATAGGTTTCATAGTTTTTGAGGGATGAAATCTTCTGGCATAATAAACCTCAAATACAAATTACAATACCCAACAAAGGCAGCCTTAGGTTACTATTTTTCACCATTTTATCAGCATAATTTCGAATTACTCTAAACAATACTGAAATTTGGGCCGCTTTCAGAGGTTAGGTATGGTTAATGTTTTCGACGGTTTTTTCTTAAATATCGTAAAACTACCAGTTGTTGACATCCGTTGGGCAATTGCTAAACCCTGCTTTGAAAACTGTAACCGGGCGTTTCGTGGGCGCCAAAAAACAAAGGAATTGCCTGATATGGCCGATATTTCTATTTCTCTTCCCGATGGCGCTGCTCGATCTTATCCTGCTGGAATTACCGGCGCTGAAATTGCCAGCGATATTTCGAAGTCGTTAGGCAAAGCCGCTTTTGCCTGTGCGATTGACGGCGTGTTCAGCGACCTGTCAATTCCCATCAACAAGGACGCGGAATTCCAGATTTATACCAGTAAAGACGAAGAACAGGCGCTTGAACTCATCCGCCATGACGCCGCCCATATCATGGCCCGTGCCGTGCAGGAATTATGGCCAGATGTGCAGGTCACCATCGGGCCGGTTATTAAAAACGGCTGGTATTATGATTTTGACCGCGATGAACCCTTTACCGAAGATGATCTGAAAACCATCGAAAAGAAAATGCGTGAGATTATCAATAAACGCGAACCGGTGCGCACCGAGGTTTGGGACCGCGCGCGCGCCATCAAGTTTTACGAGGACAATAACGAACCCTATAAAGTTGAGCTGATCGACAGCATTCCGGGCGATGAAGACCTGCGCATGTATTGGCATGGCCACTGGCAAGACCTGTGTCGCGGCCCGCACCTCGCCCATACGGGGCAGGTTCCGGGGGACAGTTTTAAGCTGATGTCGGTGGCGGGGGCCTATTGGCGCGGTGATAGCAGCCGCAAAATGCTGCAACGGATTTATGGCGTGGCGTTTCGCAACAAAGTGGACCTGAAGGCGCATCTCCACATGCTGGAAGAAGCCGAAAAGCGCGATCACCGGCGATTGGGCCGCGAAATGGACCTGTTCCATTTTCAGGAAGAAGCCCCCGGAATGGTGTTCTGGCACCCCAATGGCTGGACATTATATCGCGTGCTGCAAGATTATATGCGCCGCCGTCAAAATGCTGATGGCTATCTTGAGATCAACACCCCGATGGTGGTTGATCGCAAATTGTGGGAAGCCTCGGGCCATTGGGAAAAATACCGCGAAAACATGTTCACCACCGAAATTGATGATGAGCACGCCAATGAAAAACGCACCAACGCCCTGAAACCAATGAATTGCCCCTGCCATGTGCAGGTCTATAACCAAGGGCTGAAATCGTATCGCGACCTGCCTTATCGACTGGCTGAATTCGGCTCGTGTCACCGCTATGAACCATCAGGTTCCATGCATGGTTTGATGCGGGTGCGCGGCTTTACACAAGATGATGCGCATATTTTTTGCACAGAAGCCCAAATCGCCTCGGAAACCGAAAAATTCATCAAACTGCTGACCCGCGTTTACCAAGACCTTGGCTTTGCAGAGTTCGAGATCAAATTCTCCACCCGCCCCGAAGTTCGCGCAGGGTCAGACGACGTGTGGGACCGTGCCGAAGCAGCGCTGGAAGGCGCGATCAAAGCGCTTGGCCACCCATACACGGTTGATCCCGGCGAAGGTGCATTTTACGGCCCCAAGCTAGATTTCAAGCTTACCGACGCCATTGGCCGCGAATGGCAGCTAGGCACATTGCAGGCTGATTTCGTGGTGCCCGAACGCCTTGGCGCGACCTATATTGGCGAAGACAGCCACAAACATACCCCGGTGATGCTGCACCGCGCCACGCTTGGCAGTTTTGAGCGGTTTTTGGGGATATTGATCGAGAATTACGCCGGTAAATTCCCGCTCTGGCTGGCCCCGCGTCAGGTGGTTGTGGCCGCGATTGTGTCGGATGCCGATGAATGGGTGCTGGAGGTGGTCTCAAGGCTAAAAGCCCGTGGTATCCGCGCTGAGGCCGATGTGCGCAATGAGAAAATCAACTACAAAGTCCGTGAGCATTCCATAGGCAAAGTGCCGGTTATATTGGCGGTGGGCATGCGCGAGGTTGAGGACCAGTCAGTTTCCATGCGCCGCCTTGGGTCCAAGGGTTCTGCGGTGCATGGCATAGACGAGATCGTCGAATTGCTGGTGGTAGAAGCCACACCACCCGATCTGCGCGGCCAGTGATTTTGGGATTTCTTTGTGACAATTGGGCGTAGATCATCCAGATATATTCGCGGATCAGGGTGCTGACGTCAGACAGTCTGTATTTTTTGTATCTACGGAATGTGAAGGGCTATGGCTGGAATGTCACCCGGCAGGGTATTGCGCAGCAATGCACGAGAGTGGACTT
>QIGK01000033.1 GCA_003228875.1 Rhodobacterales bacterium | reverse complement strand
CAATTTGGCTGGCTTCGGTTTGTTGATCTGCCCGCAAATGCGCCGGAAACACCCGTTCAGAAAGGTTGTAATATTTCACAAAATTTTCGCGATAACAGGTCGCCAATTCACCCGCATACCACATTTGATCCAGTGCTTTTTTATGGGGCGGTCGTGCCCACATTTTCCGCTCACCTTCAATTTTTGTGTTAAAAGCATGGGTTGATAGCGCACCCTCAGCAGTAATTCGGGCTTTGATTTCCTTTATCTGGGCTTTGCCGAGACTGGACTGATACCATTCATTTCGTGCCACATATGCGCCCAGTTTTTCAAACTGCCGGCGCCACATTGGCAGGAATTCCATTGGGATCAGGCTAGCGTCATGGGTGAAATGCTCGAACAAAAGTCGATCACGCGCCAAAAGCGGCCATAGCATTTTTTCGCGGTAATTCTGGTTGCGGCTCCACAAGATATGATGATGGGCGCGGGTGACATTGCGGATGGTATCAATCTGCACAAAGCCGAGATTTTTGATGATGTCCATCACGTCGAATTTGCCCGTCGGTGGGCCAGCCAAACCATTTGTAGCCAGCCAGAGCCGCCGTGCATCCCTGTTGCTAACCTTCAGCATCAGGGCTTATCCATGATGCGCCGCAACGGTTTTCAACACCGAAAACCCATACAGCGCTTCAAAGCCTTTTTCGCGCCCATGACCAGATTTCCCAACCCCGCCAAAGGGCAATTCGACCCCGCCACCTGCGCCGTAATTATTGATAAACACCTGCCCTGCCCGCAATTTCTTGGCCATACGCATTTGGCGCGCGCCGTCACGGGTCCAGACCGAGGCCACCAATCCATAAGCGGTGCCATTGGCGATTTGCACTGCGTCAGCTTCATCCTCAAACGGGATAAGCACCTGAATCGGCCCGAAAACCTCATCCTGCGCCAATGGGTCATCGGGGGTAATACCACCAAAAAGCGTTGGCGCAACATAATGTCCGTTTTCCGGAACGCCCTCAGCGATCACCGCTTGTGCTAATATCTGTGCCGGGTCGGCGGCTTTTACAAAGCCTTCAACAATTGCTTTTTGCCGCACAGAAATCAGTGGCCCGACATCCAGATCATGCATCGCTGGCCCAACCCGCAAGTCGCGGTATTTCGCTGCCATCATCTCGGTCACTCGGTCATAGATCCCGCGCTGCACCAGAATACGGCTGGAGGCCGAACAGGTTTGCCCAGCGTTCTGAATGCCCGCATTCACCAAAAACGGCAAAGCCGCATCCAGATCAGCATCGTCAAATACCACTTGCGGTGATTTCCCCCCAAGTTCTAGCGTTACCGGAATAACATTGCGGCCCGCTGCCTGCTGAATCAGCTCGCCCGTGGCAACCGACCCCGTAAAAGAAATATGGTGGATACCCGTATGTCCAGACAGCGCCGCACCGGCCTCCGCCCCCAAACCTGGAACGATGTTTAAAGCCCCTTCGGGCAACCCTGCTTCAATGCCGATCTGCCCAATCGCCAGCGCGGTCAGGCAGGCTTCCTCAGCCGGTTTTAACACACAAGCATTGCCCATCGCCAAGGCGGCGCCAACCGACCGGCCAATGATTTGCATCGGATAATTCCATGGCACAATATGGCCGGTAACCCCGTGGGGTTCGCGCAGGGTATAAACCGTGTAACCTTCCAGATAAGGAATGGTTTGCCCGTGAACCTTGTCACAAGCCCCGCCATAAAACTCAAAATACCTTGCCAAGGCCACGGCATCCGCGCGGGCTTGTTTAAGCGGTTTGCCAACGTCCGCCGCTTCAAGATCAGCCAAGTGATCCACATGTTCAAGAACGGCGCGAGACATATCTGTCAGAATTCGCCCCCGTTCAAGCGCCGTTTTCTGGCCCCAGACCCCATCCAGTGCTGCTTGCGCGGCCCCAACCGCCGCGTCTATATCCGCTGGGCCACCGCGTGCAATCCGTGCCATCTCAGCCCCTGTTGACGGATTTTCCAAAGCCAGCGTTTCGCCGCCAATTGGGGCGACCCACGCGCCGCCTATCAGGCATTTATCGGTTTCAAACCAGTTTTTGCTCATCTCACATTCTCCAATACAGGCGCGGCATCTATCAGCGCTTTGGTATAATGGTGCTTCGGGGTGTTGAAAACCGCCTCGGTTTCCCCCGTTTCAACAATTTTACCGGATTTCATTACCATAACACGGTCGGTTATGGCCCGCACCACGCTTAGATCATGGCTGATAAACAGGTATGACAACCCCAAACGGTCAGACAATTCGGCCAGCAAGTCCAGAATTTGCGCGCGGATAGAAACATCCAGCGCAGACACGGCTTCGTCCAAAATAATCAGTTCCGGCTTGATAATCAGCGCGCGGGCAATGGCGATGCGCTGCCGCTGGCCGCCGGAAAATTCATGGATGTATTTGTCAGCGTCTTGGGTCAGCATGCCAACCTCGATCAACGTTTTTTCCACCGCCTGCCGCCGCGCTGTGCCTTTGGGGGCGTCGTCCAGCAAATGAAACGGCTCTGCCACCAGTTTTGCAACCTTGTGGCGCGGGTTGAAACTGCCGTAAGGGTCTTGAAAAACCACCTGCATCTTGCGGCGCAATTCGCGTGGCACTTTGTGGCCTGCGGTCACTGCCTGCCCGTCGATCTCGATCAAGCCGGATTGCACCACATCCAGCCCCAGAATGGCCCGTGTCAGCGTCGATTTCCCACAGCCGCTTTCGCCCACCAAACCAAGGCTTTCGCCGCGCTTCACCTCAAAGCTCACATCGTTGACGGCCCGCAATTTAGGTGGCACGCCAAACGCGGTTTTGCGTGGCAACACATAATCCCGCACAAGGCCCGAAACTTTTAATATCGGCATTTCAGCCGCTTCAGCATTGCGTTCCGGCACATGGTTAGAGGCAGCAAACAATGCCCGCGTATATTCGTGGTTCATCTCTGCAAAAACCTGTTTGACAGGCCCGGATTCAACAATTTCGCCGCGCCGCATTATCGCGATATTATCTGCCACATTGGCCACCACCCCAAGGTCATGCGAGATCAGCAAAAGCGCCATGCCGTCCTCACGTACCAGCTTTTGCAACAGCTCCAGAATCTGCGCTTGGGTGGTCACATCCAGCGCTGTAGTTGGTTCATCCGCGATCAACAATTTGGGCCGCAAAGCGATGGCGAGCGCAATCACAACCCGTTGCCGTTGACCACCCGACAGCTCGTGCGGGTATCTGCCCAGTGGAAATTCGGCTTCGGGCAATCCGACGCGATTGAGGGTTTCGCGGGCAATTTTAAGGGCCTCCGCTTTGCTGGCTGCCCCGTGAATCAGCACGGTTTCCGCTACCTGTGCACCGATAGTCTGCACTGGATTCAATGCCGTCATCGGTTCCTGAAACACCATGCCAATGTCTTGGCCACGAATGCCGCACAGCTCCCGCTCAGAAATTTGCAGCATGTCCTGCCCGTTAAACATCACCTGCCCTGAAACCTGAGCGCCACGCGGCAGCAACTGGTTGATGCAATAAGCGGTCATGGATTTGCCCGATCCACTTTCGCCAATCACCGCCACAATTTTGCCAGCCTCGGCAGTCAGCGAGACATCCCGCAGGATTTCAGTATCGCCAATCGACAGGTTCAAGTTTTTGATCTGCAACAGGGTCATTCACGCCCCCTGCGGATTTTGGGGTCAAACAGGTCGCGCAACGCGTCCCCCATAAGGTTCAGGCCCAGAACCGTCAGCACAATCGCCGCCCCCGGGAACAACGCCAGATGTGGCGCAAAACTGGCCATGGTCTGGCTGTCCGCCAGCATCCTGCCCCAGCTTGGAATCGGTGGCTGCGCACCAAGCCCGATATACGAAAGCGCCGCTTCAGCCAGAATGCCGAGTGAAAACTGAATGGTGCCCTGCACAATCAAAAGGTTCAGGATATTTGGCAATATATGCTCGGCTGAAATACGCACCGCGCCTTTGCCTGCAACCCGCGCAGATAATACAAAATCCCGCGTCCACAGTGAAAGCGCTGCACCGCGTGACAGCCGCGCAAAAACCGGAATGTTGAATATGCCAATGGCGATAATAGCATTGACGGCGGAAGGACCAAAAACGGCTGTTATCAGAATGGCAATCAACAAGGCCGGAAAAGCAAAAACCAGATCATTGCCGCGCATGATAACCTCATCCAGCAACGATCCTTTGCGTGCCGCCGCTGCCAGCCCCAGCGGCACACCCAGCCCCATACCAATGCCCACCGCCACCACCGCCACCGCAATTGATGTGCGCGCGCCAACCATTAACATCGAAAAAATATCGCGGCCCAGATGGTCAGTGCCAAGCCAGTTCACGCGGTTCGGCAATTGAAATTTGTTGGGAACATCAACAATGTCGGTTGGAAACGGTGTCCAGAAAAACGAGACCAGTGCTGCCAGCACAAATGTCATGGCCAGAATGAAACCAATCGTAAAACCGGGCATTTTGAAAGCAGCTTTGATCATACGCGCCGCCGTAATCTTGGATCAACTAGCGCATAGGTAATATCGACCACAAAGGTCACGACAATCACCGCGAAAACCAACAGCATGACCACCGATTCAACCACAATCAGGTCGCGCTGGCTGATGGCAGTGAGAATCAGGCTTCCCAACCCGGGCAGGAAAAATATTTTTTCGATGATAATCGCGCCCGCCAGCAGAAACGAAAACTGCAAACCGATGATGGTCAGCACCGGAATCATTGCATTTCGCAGCGCATGATGCACCAGCGCGCCCCTGCGGGTCCGACCTTTGGCGCGGGCGGTGCGCATGAAATCCTCGGTTAGGGTATCCAGCAGCGCGGAGCGCATCACCCGCGCCAGAATTGACGCTTGCGGCAGGGCCAGCACAAATGCGGGCAGGGTCAGTGCCTTCATGCCCAGCCAGAAATTATCCCAGCCCGGAAAGCCTCCGGCAGTGAAAAACTGATACTTAATCGCCAGCAATTGCACCATCAGCATGGCAAACCAGAAATTCGGGATGGCAACGCCCAATTGCGTGCCGCCCATCACCATCCAGTCCGCCACCGACCCACGTTTGGAAGCGGCAATAATGCCGATTGGAAAGGCAATCAGTGTTGACAGGAAAAGCGCGTACATCGCAAGCGGCAGAGAAACCCAAAGCCGGTTTGAAATCATGTCAGCCACCGGCACACGGTAGGTATAGGAAATGCCAAAATCGCCGCGCAGCATCCCCGTCGCCCAGTCAAAATACCGCGTGAAATCGGATTGGTTCAGCCCGATTTGTTCGCGCAGGGCCGCGACTGCCTCAGGGCTGGCGTTGATGCCAAGCATATAAGCGGCAGCGTCGCCGGGGATGATTTCTATCGCCACAAAAATCAGCACGCTGGCCGCGATCAGGCTCAGCCCCAGTGAAATCAGACGTTTGAGGATGTATCGAAGCATCTAAGTCCTGTCAGATGCGGCCCGTGCAAGACGGGCCGCAACAATTTTATTCAGACCAATACACTGCAGTCAGATCAGTCGCCTGAGTTGGCGAATTTTCCCAAAGGCCAACGATATTTTTATTGGCAACGCCGGTTTTGGCAAGCTGGAACAGATACACGTTCACATCATCCGCCGCCATCATGCGCTGCGCGTCCTGCATCAGAGCAATGCGCCTGTCGGGATCAGTTTCGGCTGTCAGTTCTTCCATCAGAGCCTGATATTCAGCGCTGTCATACTGGAAATAATATTCAGGGTCTGCGTAAACCCCAAAATCCATCGGCTCGGTATGGCTGACAATGGTCAGGCCAAAATCATAGCCGCGAAACACTTCTTCCAGCCAGCTGCCCCATTCAAGATTGGTGACCTCGGTTTCGATGCCAACCGCGCGGAGTTGCGCCGCAATGATCTCACCGCCGCGCCGCGCATATGTTGGCGGCGGCAGTTTCAGGGTGGTTGTAAATCCGTCCGGATAGCCCGCCTCAGCCAATAAAGCCCGCGCCAGTTCAGGGTCGTAATTCGATTCGCCCGTCAGGTCGATATAGGCTGGGTTATGCGGGGCAAAATGGCTGCCAATCGGCGTGCCATAGCCAAACATTGCGCCGTCAATGATGGCGCTCCGGTCAATCGCATGGCTTAGCGCCTTGCGCACCAGCGGATTGTCAAAAGGCGGCATTTTATTGTTGGTCGCCAAAATAGTCTCACCCTCGGTTGAGCCAATGATCACCGTAAAGCGCGGGTCCGCATCAAATTGCGGCAGGTTTTCCGGCGCGGGAAAAGTCGGGAAGGCATCAATATCACCGGCCATCATCGCCGCAAATGCCGCTGTCGGGTCAGAGATATATTTGATGGTCACGGTTTCCAGAATTGCCGGCGTGCCCCAGTAATTTTCGTTACGCGCCAGATTGATGCTGTCCCCCTGCACCCAGTTGGTAAAGGTAAACGCGCCGGTGCCGTTGGGTTGGGATTTCAGGGCTTCGACATCGTCGCCCTCATTCAGAATAATCGCGTCGCCCCATGCCATATTGAACAGAAAACCACCGTTTTCGGATGTCAGCGTCACCACAACCGTGGTGTCATCAGCGGCGGTTACGTCGGCAATGCCTGCAAACAAGCCTTTTTGCGCGTTGGTGCTATCCTCGGCCCGCGCACGGTTCAGGGAATAAACCACGTCTGATGCGGTCATGTCCGATCCGTCATGATATTTAACGCCGCTTCGCAGGTTAAACGTATAGGTCAGGCCATCCTCAGAAATATCCCAGCTTTCGGCAAGCCCTGCAATCACGTCACCATCAGCGGAAAATCGTGTCAAACCTTCATAAATATTGGCATATACCACGTTATCAATCGCACCCGCAGCGCCCGCCGTTGGGTCTAGATGTGGTGGCTCCAGTTGATCACCGATATTGATATGGGTGCTTTGCGCCATCGCCATACTGGCAGTCAGGGCCAGCACGCTTGCGCCTAAAAAAATACGCTTCATGATTTTCTCCTAGTTTTGCGGGGAAGGCCCCGTGAGCAGTTCAGCAAGGGTAAGCCCCATCACTTTGGCAGAGTCCAGCATATCGCTGACTTTTATATATTCGTCTGGTTGGTGCGCTAGGTCCAGTATTCCCGGACCATAAGCGATACAATTCTTCATCCGCCCGATACGGTCAATATGTTTCTGGTCATAACTGCCCGGCGATACTACATATTGTGGCGATTTTCCCAATACATCGTTGATCGCCTTTGAAACGGTGGTCACAATTGGCGCGTTTCGGTCTGTCATGGTTGGAATCACCCGATGGATTTCGCGCATATCATAGCGAAAGTCAGGGCGTTCGGATTTGACCTTTTCAAGCACTTCACGGATTTCAGCCTCAACTTTGTCAATATTTTCTTCCAAAAGAAACCGCCGGTCAATAATCATTTTAGCACTGTCTGGCACCACTGCGCTGGGTAAGCCAGTAAAATCTGCCTCGGGAATTGCCTGCCCGCCGTGAAAAGAATTGATATTCATTGTTGATTGCTTTGCACCTTCGGGCACCACCGGCATATCGGTGCGTTTTTTGGCAAGCGCCGGAAAAAGCGAATGTTCCATTTCCGAAAGAACTGCCCCCATATGGCGCACGGCACAATCACCAAGGAACGGCATGGAGCCATGGGCAATGCGGCCGTGGGTTTCAATCTCGGCCCAGAAAACGCCGCGATGCCCAAGGCATATACGGTCTTTGTTCAGCGGTTCGGGAATAATAACATGTTGCACTTTCAACGGGCTGAAATACCCTTTTTCGGAAAGGTAAGCCACACCACCAAACCCGCCGGTTTCTTCGTCAGCGGTGCCCGAAATTTCGATGGCACCTGAAAAATCCGGCCAAACCTCCAGAAAAGTTTCAACCGCAATGATCGAGGTGGCCAGACCGCCCTTCATATCGCAAGCGCCGCGACCGTAAATCTTGTCGTCTTTCAACACCCCGCCAAACGGATCAAATGTCCAGTTTTTGCCGATTTCAACCACATCGGTATGGCTGTTAAAATGCACGCAATCGCCAGCATATTTCCCTTCGCATCGTGCCACAATATTCCAGCGCGGGTATTTTTCGCTGTCACCCGGGGTGTCAAACGCGCGGATAAGCTCAACAACAAAGCCAGTTTGTTTAAGCCGCGCAGACAAATACTCGCAAATTTTCCGATAATTTTCGCCCGGCGGATTGAGTGTAGGAATGCGGATAAGGTCTTGGGTCAGGGCAATCAGCTCTGGCCTTTTTGCCATAACGCGTCGTTGAAATTCTGCCTTCAAATCCATTTTGCCCTCTGGCCTGATGCTGGGCCAGAAACCGGCAAGAAGCAAGGTATTTTGCGCAGCGTTTGACAATATTTTGCGTTAAAAAAATTCGCATTTCTGCGGTTCAGGCGAGAAATTGGCAAGCGTATAAACTCGTCATGGCAATATAAAATACCTGTGATACCAAATGCGTAATACCAGAAGCCCTTGTGCAATACCATTTCTAACGGTATAAAATTTATAGAATAAAATACATAAAAAATACTGTAAAATTACGCCCTTAGCAGCAGATATGTGACCCAAATTGCGATATAGAATCTAGCTTTACCGAATAATTCATTAGTTGACAGAATTTTTATTTTTGGTCATACCAAAATTATAAAGGGAGTTGAAATGATTCGGAAAATTTGTGTTCTTGGATTGGGCCTTATGGGCAAACGCATCGTTTTGCGCCTTACGGAAAAAGGCCACAATGTGGTCGCGTGGAATCGAACTCCTCTGCCTCTCGACAATCCTATTAGCAAAGTCGCAACGCTGGCATCGTCACCCTGCGAGGCGGTTAAAAACGCTTCGGTGATATTCGCATTATTGCATGATGGCGAAGCGGTTGAGGACGTGCTTATCAGAAGCGGCGCTGCGGAATGTATGGCGCCCGATTGTCTGGTAGTTGACATGGGAACCAACAGCCCCAACGTGGCGCGATCTATTGCTGCGCAACTGCCGACATCGGTTCGCTTTGTTGATGCGCCGGTATCTGGTGGCACCAAGGGCGCCGAACAGGGCAGTCTTTCGATCTTTCTTGGCGCACAGAACGAAGATGTTGAACTGGCCCAAAAAGCGTTAAGTGATTTGGGAAGCTTGACGCATATGGGCGCTGTTGGCGCGGGTCAGGCAGCCAAGCTTGCCAACCAGATTGTTGTGGCCTGTTCTATCGCCGGATTGGCCGAAGGCATCGCATTTGCGGAAACTTTTGGCATTGCTCCCGAAATTCTCAGAACAGCAATGCGCGGTGGACTGGCGGAAAGTCAGATCCTTGAAACCATCGGTGGACGGATGTGTGCCGGTGATTTCTCACCGCTTGGCCGGGCCACGACCCATCTAAAAGATCTGGATTACGCATTTTCACAAATCGGTGCTGGATCGGAAAGTCTGCCAACCGCCAGCGCGGCGCGCGCAAATTTGCTTAACATACTAGAGAAATTCGGAAACCTTGACCATGCAGCCATGGTACTGGTTGCCCGCGAAGCGCTCTTAGGGGCCGAAGAAAATCAGAACCTAATGAAAGCCAAAAAATTGAACTTCAGGAAATAAAATCATGAGCGATAGCGCCACCTCCACAAACCCAGCCATGAAACTGTTGCGCCGCGCGTTTGGGGTCAGCGAATTCGGGATTTTGTTTGTGTTGATATTGCTGATCGTCGTCGTCAGTTTTGTGCAGCCGAATTTTGCATCCATTGCATCCTTGTCCAACTTTGGGTCTCGGGCTGCTTGGTTTGGCATCATTGGCTTGGGTGTGGTGTTTCAACTTTCGATGGGCGAGATTGACCTGTCGACAGCGTCTATTTACGGGCTGACAATCAATGTGGCGGCGATAGTTGTTGTCACCTTTGGCATTGATCCATGGATTGCCGCCGGATTGGGTATTGTGGTCGGTATCGGGCTTGGCGCGCTAAACGCGATTATGGCCACGGCGTTCAAAGTGCCGGTTATCATTATCACGCTTGGCACTTTGTCAGCCTTTAAAGGCTTGACCCTGATCGTATCGGGCGGCGGTTTTATCTATGGATTGCCACGCGAGCATTCGTTTTTCAGGGTCATGGGGTCAGCACCACTGGGAATACCGATGGTGATCTGGGTCTTTGCGCTGCTGACCATTGTGCTGTCAGTGGTTTATAATCACACGCGATATGGGTTCATGGTGCGCAGCATCGGTTCAAACCCGCGCGCGGCTGAATTAAGCGGTATACCGATTGCTCGGGTGAAAATGATCACCCTGATGCTAACTGGCGCGTTGTGCGGCATTTCCGGCATGCTGACACTGGCGTTCTTTTCCACTGCGGATCCAAACCTTGGCACCGGCTATGAATTACTGGCCATCACCGCGGCAATCATCGGCGGCACTGCCCTGACGGGCGGGCGCGGCACCGTAATAGGTGCCGCGCTTGGTGCGCTGCTGATCGCAGTGATCAGCAGCGGCATCGTGCAATTCGGAATTACTGCAAACTGGAGCGTATTTGTCACTGGCGTCTTGATCATATTCGCTGTGGCACTAGATGCGGCCATCCGCAGGAGGCGGAGCCGATAACAAGGGCGCGTTTTTTTAGCGTGCTGCAAACAAGTGAGAACTGGGAGTAAACTAATGAAATATCTTAAGAAAAGTTCAATGCTGGCTGGCGCAGGTGCGCTGGCGGTTGCAGCGATCGGCGCGCCGATGACAGCAACGGCACAAGATTTTGATTGTTCGGGCCTAACTGGCGCCTCGGTGGTGCATTTTCAGGGACCTTACACCAAACAACTTGCGATGGGGGCTGAAGCCGCAGTGGAAGAATGTGGCGGCACCTATCGTTCAGCCGGACCGGCTGCTTTTGATACCGCTGCCGAAGTTGCAGCGTTTCAAGACATGGTTCTGGCCGGGGCTGACGCCATTGTTGTGGTGGCATTCCCGTCCGATTTCTGGATTCGCCCCATCGACGAAGCTGTGGCCCGAGGCGTTGTAGTTTCAACATTTGATGTTGAATCGCCTTCCTCGCTGGCTTCTTTGCACACGGCACCCAAGCAAAAAGACCAAGGCGTAATGATGGCGAATGTGATCGCTGACGAATTTGATGCTGGCGTTGCCGGCACCATCGTCACTGGTATTTGCCTGCCCGGACTGGGCCTGATCGAAGCGCGGGTTACCGGCTTTAAGCAGCAGATTGCCGAACGTCTACCAAATGTCGAAGTAATTGGTGCGTTTGACGTGAAATTTGATCAGACACAAAACTTCTCTGCATGGCGCTCGGTGTATGACGCTAATCAGGGTGCGATTGCTTATGTCGGGTTTTGCGAAAACGATCTGCCAAGCCTTGTGCGTCTGAAAGAAAGCACGGGTGGTGATTTCCAGATTGCCTCAATTGGCATCAATCCTGACGGGTTGGACGGTATTGAGCGCGGTGTTGCTTTGGCTGCTGTTGGTCAGAAACCGTTCCTGCAAGGTTATGTTGCAATGCGTGCAATGTTGCAAAATATAGCCGCAGGCACCGATACGCCACGGGGCTGGATTGATGTTGGCCCTGAGCTTGTGACCTCTGCAAACGTCGCAGAAATCACCGCACGCGAAGAAACAACTGCGCAAGGTTCCGATGCTATTCGCGCATTTTATGACAGCGAAATC
>QIGK01000116.1 GCA_003228875.1 Rhodobacterales bacterium | reverse complement strand
ATCGCCACACCCATATTGCCGACAATGCCGTGAATATATGATAGCAGCAATTGCATCGGTTTGGTCAGGAAATAGAACCAGCCCCAGTCAACGGAATCAATAAAATTCTCGATATTACGTTCATTCTCATAGGTGCGAATGGTACCGGCTACCTTGGCTCCGGCAAAAAGCGATGTGCTAATGCCAACAGTTTGGCCCGCAGGCACTGCCATTGGGTCAATGCGCATATCAATGCGATAGGTGTTCTGGGCGGTGGTATATTTGGCCACAGATTTAAACTTCTGCCCGGCTTGCGGGATCAGCGTTGTCATCCAGTATTTATCGGTAAACCCGATCCAGCCGTTTTCCTGAACCGAGACAATATCCACATTGCCCTCTGCTGTCAGATCAAATTCCGGCATCTTATCGTAATCAATTTCTTCGATCTCGCCGTCTTGGGCGCGCACAACGCCCTCGTGCAGCAGATAAAAGCCAATGGTATCCGGTTCGCCGTGCCGTGCGATCAGCCCGTAAGGTGCAAAAGACTGGTCAATGCCGGAATTGTTTTCAACCGATTGGGTGATGTCGAACATATAATCTTCATCCACCGAAATCATACGGCGAAAGATCAGGCCGTTTTCGCTCTCCCATTTCAGGGTAATCGGCGTGGTTTCAGTTAAAACACTGCCGGATTCAATGCTCCAGATCGTATCAGCGCCCGGCACATTGGGAATATTTTCAGCAGTGGTTGGTGCCCAGCCCCACAAAGCATAATAAGGGTTCGGGGCATTGGCTGGCGAAAGCAGAGTTACCCGTTCGCTCTCGTCTTCCAGTTCAACATTATAATCCAGCAAACGCAGGTCATCAATGCGCCCGCCGGTTAAGGAAATAGAACCCGAAAGCCCGTCGGTGCGTATTTCAATCCGGTCGGTGGTGGCCAGTGCAGCTTCACGTGTATCTGCGATCAGCTCGCCTAGGTTTGGCAATGCGGCGGCATCGCTGCCTGCCAGCGGTACAGCGGTATTATCAGCACTGACAATCGGCACTGACACGCCGTCCACAAGAACAGTTTCGACGGTGTTATCTTCGACCTCGGGCGCCGGAAACAGAACAAACCAGCCCAGCATGACAAGCATGCTCAGCGCGATGGCAAGAATCATATTTTTGTTTTGGTCGTCCATTTGGATGCTCTGCTTAAGGTCAGGAATGCGTTCAGGGGTTTCAACAGCCAACAGGCCCAAAGGTCAAGGGTTTTTGGCTTTTTGGCAAGGATTTGTGATGTCGCGGGACAGCGATTTAAAGTCAAACATGTCGGGGTCTAACAGATGGCTGGGGTTGCCGTTGGTCAGGGCTTTGAAAATCACGTTGCGACGCCCGGGTGAATTTGCCTCCCAACCATCCAGCATCCGTTTGATTTGCTGGCGTTGCAATCCATCCTGTGATCCGCAAAGATCACAAGGAATGATTGGATACTTCATAGCTTTGGCAAATTTTTCACAATCAAGCTCAGCGACATGGGCCAGCGGGCGGTAAACATATAAATCACCTTGGTCATTAACCAGTTTCGCCGGCATCGAGGCCAGTTTTCCGCCATGAAACAGGTTCATAAAAAACGTTTCCAACATGTCATCGCGGTGGTGGCCCAGAACCACAGCAGAACAGCCTTCTTCACGTGCGATGCGGTAAAGATTACCGCGCCTAAGGCGCGAACACATGGCGCAATAGGTGCGTCCGGCAGGAACCTTTGATTTCACAATAGAATAGGTATCCTGATATTCAATTCTGTGGGGCACTTTCATGGCGCTCAGAAATTCCGGCAAAACCGTTTGCGGAAACCCCGGCTGGCCCTGATCAAGATTACAGGCCAGAATTTCAACCGGCAACAGGCCCCGCCATTGCAGCTCGGTCAGGGCGGCTAGTAATGTATAGCTGTCTTTGCCTCCGGACAGGCACACCAGCCAACGGGCGCCGCGTTCAATCATGCCATAGGTTTCAATCGCATCACGGGTTTGGCGAATGATGCGCTTGCGCAGTTTTTTGAAACTGGTCGAGGATGGCGCGCCAGCAAATAGCGGGTGGATTTCGTCTGAATCAAGCATGCAGGCTGCATATCGGAAAGCTGCAGGAGGAACAAGAGAGGTGCAAAAACCATGGGCTCTCCCGCACTTTGCTTGGGCAGGGCCCCTATTTCTTTTTGTCATCCTCATCGGGCACCGGATCATACCCGTCAGACCCAAACGGATGGCAGCGGCCAATGCGTTTTGCCGCCAGATAGCTGCCTTTAAACGCACCGTGTTTTTCCAGTGCTTCCATTGCATACGCGCTGCATGTCGGCTGATACCGGCAAGACCGGCCAACCCAAGGCGAGCCGATCAAGCGATAGGCGCGCACCGGCAGCGACACTATATAGGCAAGCGGGGTCATTGTTTTGGCTTTTTCGGCTGGTGAATTTTTGCAATTGCGGCTTCAAGATCTTGCACCATTACCTGATAATTCCGT
Organism: Rhodobacterales bacterium; assembly: GCA_003228875.1. GTDB lineage: Bacteria > Pseudomonadota > Alphaproteobacteria > Rhodobacterales > Rhodobacteraceae > UBA3077. Next base: position 9,236 of record QIGK01000116.1, on the reverse strand, counting down.
GTTGCGGTTTCAAGCCGCCGACCGATCAACACGTAATCCCAACCTGATTTTCCTTGCACATTAATGACTTGCCGCGCAATTTCGCGTAACCGCCGTTTGGCGCGGTTGCGCGCCACCGCATTGCCGACTTTTTTAGAGCAGGTATAGCCGATGCGAATTTCCGAGACCGTCGTTTCAGGCGCTTTGCGCTGTCTTGCCTGTAAGATAAATCCCGGCATGGCTTGGCGTTTCGCCCGTGCGGCCAGCAGAAAATCACTGCGTTTGCGAAGTGTGGACACAGAAAATGACACCGCCGGAGACGCAACCCCGGCATCCTGCGTATCAGGGGCCTGTGGCGTTTCCGGCGGTGTCATAAAGTTTTAGCCTTTGAAAGCTGGTGTCTACGCCGACAATTCCTTGCGGCCCTGCGCCCGACGGCGATTCAGGATCTTGCGGCCATTTTTGGTGGCCATACGCGAACGGAACCCGTGGCGGCGTTTGCGAACAAGATTGCTCGGCTGGAATGTGCGTTTCATGTCATTGTCTCCTAGCGTGCTGCGAAGCAAAGATTCGCAGCCAGAAATTCTTCAAGCCGTTCAATAGGCGTGCTGGCAAAAGAAGTCAATTCAACTGAGCCGGAAATTCAAATTTATATTTGCAAGCTTTAGCCTTGGCTTTCTGTCCTCAAGCCCTTGCGCAACAGGTTTTGCAAAGCTGCGCGTTCGGGCCGGCTGGGTTTGGTTTCGCTAAGACCAATGCGCAGGCCGACCGCCTCAACCCCGCTGTCAATCTGGTTAACGTGTTGGACAATTCTGCTAAAGCCTTAGCTCTTCAGTTTGGCACCTTCCAGCGCGAGGAAGAAAAAGTAGTTTACGGATTGACCCGCAATATCAACACCAATAACCCGCTTTCGATCAATTTTTCTGAATTCAAATTGCTATGGCGGGACATCAAGAAATGTCGAAATTTCCGCGATAAGCTAAAGGTCTGTTTTGGCGGCTTGTCGTATCGGCCTTCATATTTTGATCAGGAAGAACCACAAAGCAAAAAGGAAATGTAACATAAGCAACCTGAAATTGGCAAAACTGAAATATTAATGCACAAGTGATCAATGCCGCGTGAGGCCCCTTTTATTCTTGGCAGATTTCCCTCAAATAGGAAAAGAACACAGCTAAGGAATAAGTAAATGTTGACTGAAACCAAAGAAAACCCGACGCCAAGCAAACCATCCTTAAAACGGTTTGCGCCTTTGGGCTTAATTATTGTGGTGACGGTATTTGCCTATACCATATTTGGCGATTATCTGTCCTTTGAAGCATTATCCAACAATCGTGAATCGTTGATTGCTTGGCGTGACAATAACTATTTGTTTGCGGTGGTGGTGTTTATGCTTGTCTATATCGCAGCCGTCAGCTTTTCGTTGCCCGGCGCGCTGTTTTTGTCGCTGGGGGCTGGTTTTTTGTTTGGGGTGATCACCGCGACGATCATGGTGGTGATTTCTGCCACCATCGGCGCTACAGCAATATTTACGGCAGCTAAGACCGGCCTTGGCGATAGCCTGCATGCCAAATTGCAAAGCAAAGGTGACGGTATTCTGGCCAAAATGGAAAAAGGCCTGCGTGAAAACGAAATTAGCTATTTGTTTATCATGCGCCTTGTGCCAGCCGTGCCATTTTTTGTTGCCAACCTTGCACCTGCATTCCTTGGCGTGTCGTTGCGCAACTATGTTTTCACGACGTTTTTTGGCATTATGCCCGGCACAGCCGTTTTTGTGTGGGTCGGCTCCGGCCTTGGTGAGGTATTTGCCCAAGGTGGCACACCCAACCTTGGCCTAATTTTCGAATGGCAGATTCTGGGGCCAATTCTGGCGCTCAGCGCCCTGTCTGCATTGCCGATTGTTCTCAAAAAATTCCACAAGAAAGCCTGAGCCATGAAAACCATCAAAACCGATCTCTGCATCATCGGCGCGGGTTCCGGCGGCTTGTCCACCGCTGCCGGAGCTGTGCAAATGGGTGCCAGCGTGGTGCTGCTCGAGGGCGGCAAAATGGGTGGAGATTGCCTGAATTATGGTTGTGTGCCTTCCAAGGCGTTGCTGGCTGCGGCCAAACACGCTCACGGCATGACCACTGGCGCGCCTTTTGGTATTAAGCCGGTCAAAGCATCGGTCGATTATGCGGCCGCAAAAGCTCATGTAGCCAAGGTCATTGCCGGTATCGAACCCCATGATTCCGTTGAACGGTTTGAGAAACTCGGCGTTAATGTCATCACCGAATTTGGTCGCTTTATTTCGCCGATTGAGGTTCAGGCAGGCGACACCATCATCAAGGCAAGGCGTTTTGTGATTGCCACTGGCAGCAGCCCATTTGTGCCGCCAATCCCCGGTCTTGATACGGTGCGGCACTATACCAACGAGGATATTTTCCAACTCACTGAACAGCCCGAACATTTGATCATCATTGGTGGCGGGCCAATTGGCATGGAAATGGCCCAAGCCCACCAACGACTTGGTTGCAAAGTAACCGTCATTGAGGGTCTGAAAGCCTTGCATAATGATGACCCGGAAATCGCAGCGATTGCGCTGGAGCGCATCCGGGCTGAGGGCGTGCAGATTGTCGAAGGCGCAATGGCCTCAGAAATAATCGCAAAAAATGGCATCACCGTCAAAACTAAAGACGGCCGGAGTTTCAGCGGCTCGCATCTGCTGGTGGCAATGGGGCGCAAACCAAATATCGACAGCCTTGACCTTGATAAAGCCGGCATTAATTTTGAGCGGACCGGTATAAGCGTTGGCGCAAATATGAAATCATCCAACAAACGCGTTTATGCCATTGGCGACGTGGCGGGCGGCCTGCAATTTACCCATATGGCTGGATACCATGCAGGTGTTATTATCAAATCTGCGTTGTTTGGATTGCCGTCAAAATCCTCAAACGCCCATATTCCATGGGCCACATATACTGACCCTGAAATTGCCCAAGTCGGGCTGACGGAAGCCAAAGCCATTGAAAAGCACGGGGATTTGGTTGAGGTGCTGCGCTTTAACTATGCGGAAAATGACCGCGCCCGGGCAGAGCTTAACACCACTGGTCTGATCAAGGTGATGGTGGTCAAAGGCAGGCCTGTTGGCGCGTCAATTGTCGGCACCCAAGCTGGCGAGCATATTAGCCTCTGGTCATTGGTCATTGCCAACAAGTTAAAAATCGGCGCAGTGGCGGCGATGGTTTCGCCTTATCCGACTTATGCAGAAATTTCCAAACGCGCAGCAGGGTCATATTATACGCCGCGTCTTTTCCAGTCTGACCGGGTCAAAAAATTTGTGCGTTTTGTGCAGCGGTTTTGATCGCTTGTAACCCCTATCGTGCGGCCTTATTAATGGCGTAATCTCAAGACGGGGAGCCTGATGTTTTTCAATTCGCTATCCGGTCGGTTTTTGCTGCTGACCATCGTATTTGTCATGCTGGCCGAAGTGCTCATTTTTGTGCCTTCCGTCGCACGGTTTCGCGCCGATTATTTGCAAGAACGGCTGGAGCTGGCGCAGCTAGCATCGCTGGCGCTGTTGGCAACACCCGATGATATGATAACCCAGGAACTGGCGGATGAATTGCTGGAAAATGCCGAAGTTCTGAACATTGTTTTGCGGCGCAACGAAATGCGTGAATTGATCCTCTCGAAACCGTTAAACGCGCCTATATCTGACACATATGATCTGCGCGATGCGGGGGCCCTGACCTTGGTGCGCGATGCAATCATTGTCTTTTTCCCCTCCGAGGAAAAAATAATCCGGGTGATCGGTCGTCCAATTAAAGGTGCCGGATTGGAGATCGAAACCACCCAGTATCTGATGCCGCTTCGCGATGCGATGATCGAATATGGCAGAAATATCTTTTTTCTGTCCCTGCTGATTTCAGTTATCAGTTCCGCGATGCTGTTTTTTGCGGTGCGAAGTCTTTTGGTGCGGCCGATCCGTCGGTTGGTGGGCAATATGACCCGTTATCGGGACAATCCGGAGGATGCGACACGGGTGATAAAGCCCGATAGCAAAGTCATCGAGCTCCGCGCCGCACAAGATACCTTGCAAGATCTGCAAACCCAGCTTACCGCGCATTTGAAACAAAAAGAACGGCTTGCCCAATTGGGCGAGGCCGTGGCCAAGATTAACCATGATTTGCGCAATGTGCTAACCACCACCCAGCTTTTGACCGACAGGATTGAAATGGTCGAAGACCCTGTGGTGGCCCGTATCGCCCCCAAATTGATGAAATCACTGGACCGGGCCATTAAGCTTTGTGAAAATACCCTGAGCTTTGGCAAAGCCGAAGAACCAGCACCCGAGATTACGCGATTTCCGTTGGTTGGGCTGGTCAGCGAAGTAATCGAAGGCGAGGGCCTGCGGCTGAATGGTGACGGCATAAAAATCGGTATGGAAATTGCAGATGGTGTCGACGTTTCAGCTGACCGCGAACAAATGTTCCGTGTGATCGGCAACCTTGTTGGTAATGCGCGTCAGGCAATTCTGGCTAGCGGGCGCGATGGCGAAATAACTGTAAAAGCAAAGTCAACAGACACGGGCACCGAAATACTGGTCAGCGATACCGGCCCCGGCATCCCGGAACGCGCGCAGGAAAAGTTGTTTCAACCGTTTCAAGGCTCTGTGCGTAAAGGTGGCACAGGGCTTGGCCTTGCGATTGCGGCCGAAATTGTACGTGGGCACGGCGGCACCCTGAAGCTTGCTGAAACGTCTATTTTCGGGACAAGTTTTCGGATTTTTCTACCGGTTCAAACCAAGCCAGAATAATCACTTTCCCCTCTTGCAACTCGGTAACGGCAAAGATAGAAACTGCCTTGGTTAGCACCCGTAGCTCAGCTGGATAGAGTACCTGACTACGAATCAGGGGGTCGCACGTTCGAATCGTGCCGGGTGCACCATTACTACTTTCCCTATACAAAACACTACCTAACGCCTTGAATGGTAAGGCTATTTTGGTGGTTCTAGCACCGTGATTCCGGTGGTATGTGATGCGGTCTGTGAAGGCTAGTTTCAGCACCATGCGGCGTAGGGTGATTTGGCCGCTTTCCCATAGTTTCCAAGGGTTTGCGAGGAATTGCAGGGCTGGTTCTAGTTTTTCTTCGAACGTGCCGGATGCTGGTGTGATATGATGGGCTAATTGGTCTTGCAGTTTGGTTTTACTGCGCTCCAACTCACTGATTTTGCCTTCATAGGCACGGATTACGGTTGGGTTGGTCGTGTCTATGATACGGCCCAGTAAGGCATCCACCTGTTTTTCAATGGCTTTGATCTGGGTTTTACCGGATTTAACAATGTCTTCGACTTGGGCCAAACGCTGTGTCCACGCATCGCGGAACATGAGTTTGACCAGTTCAAACAGGTTTTAGCTGGGTTGCAGGGTTTTGATCAGGGCACCGATGTCACCCTCCAGCTTGTCGCGGGGGATGGACTTGCCGTAGCTGGCGCATCCCTTGGCTTGGCGGAGGTAGTAGGCGTAGCTGCGACCGCGCCCTTTCGACCATGAACTGCTTAGAGGCCCGTGACAGTCTCCACAGCTTACAAAGCCACGCACGGCAAAATCATTGCCGATGTCTTTGCGGACGCGGACCTTGGCGGAGCTTTTCAGGCGGTCGCGGACCTTATCAAACAGATCAATGCTGATCAGGGCTTCGTGCTGACCTTTCAGCCAGTCGATCCCGTAAGTTTCGCTACAAATATGTCCGGTATAAAGCGGGTTGTTCAGAACATCGGCAACCCGTTGGTTGGGGATGTCGCCCTTTTTGTTGCGCGGGAAATCGGGGTGCAGTTCAAAGAAACGCCGCACCTCGGCTTGTGACCCAAACCGACCAGAGGCGAAGCCTTCAAAGGCTTCATGGATCATTGTGGCGAGCGTTCCGTTTGGAAATAACATACGCCCACGTCCTTTCACGATCTCATATTTATAACCGACAGGGGCGGCATGCACCCAGTATCCGCTTTGCATCCTTGCTTTCATCTTTTGCGCCACTTGGCGACCGTTCTGCTTGCGCTCCAACGCGCCTTGGGTCGCCATGATGGTTTCAATGAATTCGCCTTCGGGCGTGTCTTCAAACTTGAAGTTCAGGCATTCGATATTGGCACCGCGTAGACGGAAGGCATCACGTAAATCCAGATGGAAGCGGGTATCGCGAGCGAAGCGTTTCAGATCATCAAAGATCACCACATAATTTTCAGAAGGCTGGGCATCGAGATAAGATAGCAAGGCAACCATGCCGGGGCGTTTCATAAAATCACCACCGCCCGTGATGGTGTCAGGGAAGGTGGCCTCAACAAAATAGCCTTTTGCACGGGCATATTCACGGCAACGGGTTTCCTGGGATTCCAGCCCGTGGCCTTCCAGTTCTTGCGATCTGGAGGATACACGGCAATAGATGACGGCTTTTACTGGTGCATTTGGGTTTGGCTTCATTTTGGACTCCTGTCTTGTGCCAGATTCTCTGACAGCCCGGATTGCCGATCAGCGGATGCGTTGAATGTGGGTGTAGTGGTATCTGGCAAGCTTACCACAGGATTGGATTCGGCAGCGATAAATCTGGCGATTTCTACCTGTTGCTCACAGGTATTATCCGTCACTTGCTGGAGAGGGTGCACGCCAAAGCCGAGATCAACGAAGCTGACCACGATAGACCAAAGGGTTTCGAGGAATTCGCGTTTTTCGGCATCGGACAAATCGCTTTCATCCAGATATTTGCCGTATAATTCCCAATCAATCGTCAATGTGGGCGGGCTGAAATTGCCCGCGCCATTTGTTTTGTTTTTACTACCCTCTGTCATCTTGTCTCCGTTTCTTGTTGTTCTCCGTTTTACCGTTCACACTTTGTGAACATAAGCAGAACAGAATAGACATTTATTCCTAAAACGCAAGAAGTATTGCGTTTCCATAGTGTTAGCTGGTGGTGCTACACCCTTACGCGTGTGCGTGGCTGATCACGTTTTGACTCTCGCGCCTGCTGCGCCGCCTCACGAACAGGTTGGTGGAACTGCTTTTCCAGTGCCTTGCCTGTCTCATACAATTCCCGGCCTTCATTCTTGCTGTAGGCATCTGACATGAGCCTTTTTGCACCAGCTTCGGTAATGTTGAGCCTTTCCGCCAACGCCCCGCCTGCGTAATCATGTGCTCGATAGAAAGGCATAGTTTTTCCATCGCAGATCAGGGTTTCAATCATACGCGCATGATCAAGGGCCTGTTCATGCCCTGACAGGGGGATGTCAGCTTCGCGGGCTTTCAGTTTCTCACGCATCTGGTTCATCGTTTCGCCGTACCGGGCTTTGAACTGATCGCGGATAATCGTTTCGCCCTTCATCTGGTCAAACTTTTCCGAACGCGCAAAAGCATGGGAATAATCGGTCAGTTTCTCGTGGAAAGAGCCGGATTTCCTAATGCCTCGATGCATTATTTCGGCCAAAGCCCAACTTTCATCAAACTGGCTGTCACTCAGGGCTTTGCCCGTGGAGCTTTGACGCGCCTCGGTATGTTTTTGGTCATTATGTTCAGTCGCCATGGTGTTTCCTTTCTTGGGGTTGGTTGATTTCACATTGCCTGCCTTAGTTGGCAATTTTGGCGCATTGGATTGATCACTCAATGGCAAATGTGTTTACCGATCCCGTGTCGGCATTCTGCGCTCTTCGCCAGCCCGGCGGTCGTTGGTGAGCGCAAAAGCATCGCGGGCATGATCCCGCACGCCTTCACGGGCATGGATGTCCTGTTTGAGCTCTGAGAAAGCATCAGTCTCATCGGTCTTGATCCCAAGAAGCCGGGCCCGATGATCGTTTGTGATCTTTACAGCCGCCTGCCGCGCAATGGCGGATTTGTTGAACTTGTCGGTACCAAAAGGCGTGGGATGCTCAAGTCTGAGCGATCCGGCCCTATTGATAAGCTCTTTGCGGGCTTTGATTAGAAGCTCTGGCTTGTCTTGCTCAAATCCGTCAACTTCGTCTTTGGTGCGCTGCTTTGCGGTGTCTTTAATGTCGCTAAAGCGGTTCCAATCGGCCTTTGTGCGTAATTCAAGAACCACGCTTTCCATCGTGGCATCCCTGAACATTGTGGCAATGCCAGTTTCAAGATCGGTTTCCATCCTGTGGACTCCTTATTGCTGAATAATTGGTTTCAAAGCAGGGATGTGGTATATTGAACCCATGGTTGTTTTTGAAGATTTGACGGATATTGATGCGTGGTTGGACCCTTTGGATTACATTGCGTTTTGGGACGCGCTGGCCCCCTACAACATATTCAGTATTGCTGATCGCGATCACTGCGACGGGCTGATTGCAGGCGGTAAAGTCCCGCAAGCAACCATTCTCAAAGGGCTCAAACATATCGCCTATGACGGGTTGAGAGATCGGTTTGACCTGCAACACCGGCGCTATGAGACACACATTTCCCAAGGGATTAAGTCGGTTCATTGATACTCCCTTAAATCTGGCCTTTAAAAAGGCGAACCCAAGGACAGCGGGCATCAACGGCGGGGATCGTCACCGTTTCCCAGCCCCAACCGAAGTAAGTGCAGGAGGTATAATGCCGGTCTGCATAGGGATTGTACTGATCGCCGTTATCGAGGAATTCGTAGCTCCAAATCATGTGCGGCGTGCCGTAGGTGAGATATATGGCGTAGCCTGCAAGAGGCAGGGCCAGCCATAAAAAGAGCGCGGCGATTTTCATGGGCGGGTCTCCTTGGGCAAAGTGAAAGTAATTTTGGGGTCGGGGGTAAGCCTGCCACCCTCAAGTTCATTCGGGCCGATCAGGTCGCAATAGGGGGCGATGTTTTGCTGACTGACAGTTTTTGCGACGTAAAACCCCAGCCCCTTGAAGTGCAAAAGCACTTGGTCTCGTGGCATCGCCATCAATTCCGCAGCGGACATCCAGCGCTGTTTGATCAGGCTGAGATTGGTTTGCAGTTTCAGATTATCATTACTGCCACCAATCGCCGTGGCTACGGCATGTTGGTCACCCATGGCTTTTGAGACACGCTCTGCCTCTTCAAAGCTAGAGAACCCAAACCATTGTTTGGTGATGCTATTATCTTCGATGGTGCGGGTTTCATCGCGACCCAGCTTGCGCTCGATCTCGGATCGGCTTTGCGCGATCATTGACACTTCGACTTGGTAGGCTCGTAGCGTTGCCTGAATATCCCCTAGTTTCCTAGACGCCTTCTTGTTTCGTTTTCTGCTGCCTTTCGAGCTCTACGGGCGACAGCATCCCGTTCCTAGCGTG
>QIGK01000036.1 GCA_003228875.1 Rhodobacterales bacterium | reverse complement strand
GGTCGAGCTTCATCGGCAATGGCAGCCTGATCCAGTGGATACCATCGGCAACCTCGATCATCTCGCCGGTTTCGGGCGGGGTTTCAAACGGAAACCGGATGGCGTTTTCTGGCATATTCATGAAGCCAGCCCATCCATATCCAGCGCATAAAGCGGGGTTGCGCCCTCGCGCGCCGCTGAACACAGCGCATCGACCTGCTGCATCATCTGGCGGATGTGGAACCGTGCCAGCGGCATGCGCGACGGGTCTGCCAGCGCTGATTTTAACAGGTAATGCCCTGTTAATGCCAAGCCATAAGCGCGCAAAAATGGAGCCGCACCGGCAAAACGGTCATTCATTTCAGCCTCAACCATATAACGCGTGGTTACGGTCAGGCTGGTTTCGGCCGCCGCCAGAAACGCGCCGAGATCAGGTGCAGTTTCCATAGCGATGGCGGCGGTCAGGCCGATTTCTGAAAGCAGGCTAAACGAGGCCTGCCCTTTGTCTTTCATCTTGCGCCCGACAAGGTCCATGGCCTGGATGCCGTTAGTTCCCTCATAGATCGTGGTGACCCGCACGTCGCGGTAAAATTGCGTGGCACCTGTTTCCTCAATATAGCCCATGCCGCCATGCACCTGAATGCCGATATCGGAAACCATACAGCCAATATCGGTGCCAAAGGCCTTGGCGATGGGGGTTAGAAACGCCGCCCTTGCGCTATGTTTTTCAGCCTCAACCCCGTCCAGTGCGCGGGCCAGATCAAGGCTGAGTGCGGTATCAAGGCAAATGGCGCGCGCGCCCATGGTCAGGGTTTTCATGGTCATTAGATTGCGCCGCACATCCGCATGGTCAACAATGGTGCCGGTGCCGTTTTCAATTGGCACCGCGCCCTGTTTGCGCTCGCCGGCATATTCCAGCGCTTTTTGAAACGCGGCTTCGGCTTGCGATAACCCCTGAATGCCAACGCCCAGCCGTGCGTTGTTCATCATGGTAAACATCGCTGCCATGCCAGCATTTTCCGCGTCAACCCTCCAGCCTTTTGCGGCCTCGAACGCCATTACAGCGGTGGGCGAGCCGTGCAAACCCAATTTATGTTCCAAACTAACTGTGTGCAATGTGTTGGCTATGCCCGGATTGCCGTTTTCATCCGGTATATATTTTGGAACGATAAACAAGGAGATACCGCGCGTGCCTTTGGCCGCGCCGGGCAGGCGCGCCAATACCAGATGGCAGATATTTTCGGCAATATCCTGATCGCCCCAGCTGATAAATACTTTCTGGCCAGTAATGGCATAGCTGCCATCACCGTTATCGGTGGCCTTGGTAGAAAGCGCGCCCACGTCAGTGCCTGCTTGAGGCTCCGTTATGTTCATGGTGCCGCACCATTGGCCCGAAATCAGCTTTTCCAGATAGATTGCCTTGATCTGGTCTGACGCGTGATGCTCCAGCGCTTCGATCTGGCCTTGAGTCATCAGCGGGTTCAGCGCCAAGGCCAGACAGGCGCTGGACATCATTTCATTAACCGCCACCGTCAAGGTCATCGGCAGGCCCATACCGCCGTTTTCAACGCTGGCGTTCATGCCAACCCAGCCACCTTCAGCCACCGTGCGATAGCCCTCAGCAAAACCGGGCGAACAGCGCACAATACCGTTTTCAAGTTTGGCAGGGGTCTGGTCTCCCGCGACATTCAACGGGGCCAGAACCTCTTCGGCCAGCTTTGCCGCCTCGCTTAAAATGGCGCTGGCAACATCGGGTGTTGCCTCGGCAAACAGGTCGGTTTGTGCCAGTTGTCCGGCCCCCAAAATATCGTTTAACAGGAATTCAATTTCTTTTACGGGTGCGCGGTAAGCCATGTTTTATTCCTTTAAACGCTTGTCATCGGGCGTTTGAGTGTCGTAAGCAATCAGACTATTGGCCCGAAACAAAATGGGCAAGCAAAACGCGGCGTTAGGATGCAGACCAAAATATTAAAACCGGATATCAACGGGATTAACGGCGCAGCAAAATTGCTGCGCGATGGCGAAACTGTGGCTTTTGCGACCGAAACCGTTTACGGGCTGGGCGCAGATGCCTGCAATGACGCAGCAGTCGCCAAGATTTTCAAAGCCAAAGATCGGCCAGATTTTAACCCTCTGATTGTGCATTTTGCTGATATCGACCAAATTGCTAAATTTGCCGAGATACCAGATGCCGCGGAACCCTTGCTGGCGCTCTGGCCCGGGCCGCTAACGCTGGTTTTGCCCAAAAAGCCAAATTCCGGCCTGTCTGATCTGGTGACCGCAGGGTTGGAAACGGTTGCTATCCGTATTCCGGCGCAACCGGTTGCGCAGCAATTATTACGCCGGTTTGATGGTCCGCTTGCCGCGCCCTCGGCCAACCCATCAGGCAAGGTCAGCGCCACCAGCGCGGCGCATGTGCAGGACGGGCTAGGGGGCCGAATTGCGGCAATTTTGGACGGAGGCAATTGCGCCATAGGGCTGGAATCGACCATAGTTGGCTTTGAAAACGGGTCTGCGGTTTTGTTGCGGCCGGGCGGTATTCCAACTGCGGTTATTGAAAACCTGACCGGTCAGAAATTGGGCCAGTCCAAGACAAAAACCATTTCTGCACCCGGGCAGCTTGCGTCACATTATGCGCCGGATGTGATGATACGGATCAATGCCAAAGCGCCGCGCGCCAATGAGGCATGGCTTGGCTTTGGCCAGAACCTGCGCTTGGCTCCGGGCTTGAATCTATCGTCTTCGGCGGACTTGACCGAGGCGGCAGTAAATCTGTTTGATGCGTTGCGCAAAATGGATGCGATCTGCAAAAAACACGGGTTTCAAGGCTTTGCCGTGGCTCCAATTCCCCAGACCGGGTTAGGGCTGGCAATCAATGATCGGTTGTCGCGCGCGGCTGCACCGCGCCAAAATCACTAACGTATCACCGCAGCGCGGGTGTAGTATTTCAACACTTTGAAACGCCAAACGCGCTGCCATCGTCAGCGTTAGGCCCGTCCGCCTTCCGCTGATAAAAGCCGGTGGTCAAAACCGAGGCTGGCCAGGGCTTGTTCCCATTTGCTGGTATCCTTATCGGAAAACACCAAATCAACCGGCGCATCACAAATCAGCCAGCCGTTGTTTTGCAATTCTGATTCCAGCTGCCCCGGCCCCCAGCCTGTGTATCCCAATGCCAGAATTGCCTGATCCGGCCCTTGCCCGCTGGCGATGTCCTTCAGAATTTCCTGTGTGGCGGTCATGCCGTATTCATCACCAATCGTCATGGTGGAATCATCAACATGATAATCGGCAGGGTGCAAAACAAAACCGCGCCCGTGTTCCACTGGTCCGCCCAAATGCACCTTGGGGCCGGTCAGGGTTTTGTCCCAGCCGATGCCAAGTTGTTTCATCAGATCAGCAAAAGCCAGATCATCGGCCGATTTGTTGACAATCAGCCCCATGGCGCCTTCGGGGGAGTGGGCGCACATAAAAATCACTGCCTTTTCAAAGCGGGGATCTGTCATTCCGGGCATTGCCACCAGCAATTTTCCGTCCAGAAACGGAATTTCTTCAGCCAGCGATTCGGTTTGTTTAGTTACCATCCCTTGAAAATGCGCCTAACTCGGATGAATTTCAAGCACCACGCTATCGCAGTTGTTACTTTTCCTTTTGCAAATTGTCGTTATGACATGAAGGGAGTTAAAAAAAAGGAATCCCGATGTTTCGGATTTTGATCTTGCTGGCAGCAATTCTGCCAACCACGCTTGTCGCCCAAGACACCGATTATGGTACCGTGCGTTTGTTAAAAGGCTGGCAATTAGATGATGGCAGCTTTCAGATGGCGCTGGAGTTTGATCTTAAACCGGGTTGGAAAACCTATTGGCGTGCCCCGGGGGTTGGTGGTTTACCGCCGGTGCTTGAATGGGAGGGTTCCAGAAATATCGACGATATCTCAATCACTTGGCCAACACCTGAGATTTTTGAAACTGCCGGCTTGCAATCCGTCGGATATATCGAACGGTCAATCCTGCCTATCCGCGTCACCCCGCAAACCAGCGGGCCGGTGCGCATTGCGCTCAATCTGCGATTTGGCGTCTGTTCGGATATTTGCATCCCCGCCGACGCGGTTTTTCTAGCCCGTCTAACCGGAAGCGAAGAGCAAGGCAAAGCTGAGATTCAGGCCGCATTGCGCGCCGTTCCAGAGACCGGTAAATCAGCGGGTTTGCGCGATATTTCCTGCCGGATCGAACCGGATGGCAATGACTTTGAAATCACCGCCCAATTGCGCTTTGACACAGGGTTTCGAAACCCTGTTACCGTGATCGAATATGACAGCATGGATATTTGGATCACCGAAACCAATACCGAGGTGGCAGGCCGCGCCCTCACTGCCACCGCCGGGATAAGCTGGTATGGTGCGGGGCCAATGTTGTTGAATCGCGATAATATCAGGGTGACAATACTGGGCGAAAACCGTGCTGTTGAGGTGTTTGGGTGCCCCGGTTAAAGCGCAGTTAATAATCGTGGATATGTTCAAGCCGCAGTGGTGAGTTGCTGTTATTGCGCAACCAAACCGCCAGATCAGCAACTTTCAGGCTGATTAAATGCCGTTGATCCAGATAGCCTTGGCGTGGAAAACTAAACAAAGCATCGGGCTGGGTGTTGTTTGAAATTGCACTCAGCATAATGCCGTCATTGCCTGCGATTTCAACAAAATCCGCGCCAGCCACCGCCAATTGCTGCAATAAGCTGGTCAGCACACGATAGCGCGGGGTTTCGATTGTTATCTGGCCGTTTTCATCTGAAATAACCAACAAGTCTTCATATTGCTCCATGGTCTCAACAGGTATGTCGGTAATTATCATCCGCAATGTCAGGGCATCAGGACCAAGGCTGGCAACGGCGGATTTAATGACATCTGCATAAGCCGATTTAAAGCCAAATTCGATCCCCAATGCAAACTGGCGCTCCCGATCCCGAAAACTGCGGGAATTGGCTGCAGAGAGCTGGGTAATGTCGCGATCAAAATCCCATTGATACCACGGGATTTGTTGCAAAAATTTTGCGTAATCTGCGGCTTGCTGGGCTGAGAGCCTGTCGAGCGAGCTTTTATCCTGCCCCCTGATCCATGTCGCGACGCGGCCCAATGTTTCCTCATACAGCCCCTTTAAAGCCAATTCGGCGGTAAAGCTGACCCCGATTGTGTAAATGGTTTGTTTGGTGGTCCAGTCAAACCCGCCATGTTCAGCCGATTTTTGCGACAAAGCGCAAAGCGAGGTCCAAAAACCTGTAATGCCTTGGATATATTTGTAATCATGCGGGTCGCCGGTGCTGATAACTTTGGCATAATCATCATAGGCATGCACGATATGCCATTCGGGATAGGTCAAATAGGTGCGAGATTCTGCGCGTTGATATTCGGCTGGTAAGATCGAGACATAATTTGACGGGGCGACGCTGCCGCGGCACGCTGTTTCGATATAGGCAATGGGTGACAGCAACAGCAAAACCAGCACCAAAAGCCCCAGTAACAGCCGTTTGAGATAACGCCACAGGCGGCGCATTATTTACGCCCTAAGATTAAACCGGCAAACAAGGCAAAGCCGCCAAGTGCCAGATGCGGCAGGTTGGCAAGCACCCGAAACAGGGTGAAAGACAAACCATCAGAGCCGTAATTAAAGATGCCAAAATCAAGATAGCCATAACCGGTGAAAAACCCAAACACGCCATCGCCCAGATAAAGCGCGCCAAAAACGATTAGGAAAAACCGAGCCGCGCGCGGGCTGTGCCATGCCGCATAAAGCGCCCAAAGCGCAGAGGCGACATGCAAAGCATCGTCAAACAGATCAAGCGCAAAAATGCCAAACGCGCGGCCTTGATCATCAGTCAGCCCGGGCAGATAATTGATTGATGCGGCAGCCATCAGGACAAAAAAGTATAAAAATGAGATTGATTTCAATATATTATAAGCCATTTAAATATGTATCCCACAACCCATTGCGAAAAGTCAGCGAGGGATCAATCAGACGTTTGGCAGCTGCAAATTCAGCGGCACGAGGATAAGCGTTGGTGAATTGCGCGCGGCTGGCATGCAAACGATAAGGCAGGTAATAAGTGCCACCAATGCCGGTGATACCGTCTATTAGGTTGCGGGTCATGCGAGCCATATCAGCCTCGGCGCGCTCGGTCATTTCTTGGGAAAACGACATCACAGCGGCAATGCGCGGCACCGGCGCATAAGCCAGAACGCTTTGCGGGTCGGTGTCGATATAACGCAAAGTGACATTCAGAAATTCTTGATAACTGGCGGGAATGACATCACGGCAGATCGTTAGAAATTCGGGAAACCTTTCAGGGGAAACAAAATATTCGTGTAAAATATCGGTGCGAAGCGGATCACGATCATCAAGGGTGATCACCGGTTCATTGATCAGGCTATTGCGGGTGGCGGGGCCGCTTAACCGTGGGCCAACGCTGGTTTCCGTCCACCAGCGCAGGTTTTTCATGCGCTCGTTACCCAGCTGGGCGCGATAAACATAACGCGCGATTTTGGCCATTGTGCCTGACCCCGAGGCCGGTGGCAGTTCGGATTGATCCATGCTCGGATGATAAGTGATCATTAAGGCATCTTTAAAGAAATTCTCACGATCTACGTTCAGGCGGCCATACGCCATGTTGACGCTTGGGTCATCCAAGGCATCGATGAATTTACGGCCAAACTCTTCGGCTGGGAATTCTTCAAAAACCGGTTCCAGGCGCTGGTTGTTGGCCATTTCGACTTCAATTTCGGTAATTGCGCCGGTCAGGCCGTATCCACCCATGCTCAGGTTGAAAAGATCGGTGTTTTCAGTTGGTGAACAGGTTACCAATTCGCCATCAGCCAGCACCATTTTTATTTGTCGCACTGTGGCGCCCATCGGGCCTTTTTTTACCGGCCAGCCATGGGCGTTAACGCAATAGGTTGCGGCAACGCCAAAATCATTGTTGGATTGCATGACCATGGGCGAAAAACCAATTGGATCAATTTGTTTAATGACATCTCGCCAGCGAATGCCTGCATGGGCACGAAAAGTTTTTTCGGCTTGGTTGAGCTCAATAAAGCTGTTTTCAAAGGTAATAGCATGGCCATTTCGCGGAATGGCCTGCCCACCCATGGAATGACGCGCCGCGCCGATATTTACCGGGCGACCTTCGGAATTTGCTTCGGCAATTTCTGCGCGAATCGCGTCAACCAGCGCGGCGTTTGGGTCTTGCTTTAGGGTGATATGGCGAAAAATTGGAGTTTCCGACAACAGGCTTTGGTCATTAAGCGTATTCGCGGCGTTGCTTGGCATGATCTTTTTTGTGCCAGTCATGACAGGGTTTGAGGCCGAAAAATAACGTGTGCCAACAACGCCAATTGCCGCCCCTGCGCCCAGCAATAAGGCGCGTTTTGTTAAACCAGCCATAATATCTCCCTAAAATTCCACCCCGATCTGGGCTTTGACACCTGACCTGAACGGATGTTTCAGCAGTTCCATTTCTGTGGCCAGATCAGCGATTTCCAGCAATTCGGGTTTGGCGTTACGACCGGTTAAAACCACATGGGTCATGGGGGGTTTTTGAGTGGTTAAAAACGCCACCACCTCGGCAATATCCACATAATCATAGCGAATGGCAATATTGATCTCATCCAGCAAAACCATCGAATTTTTCTCATCCAGAATCAATTCTTTGGAGCGTTTCCACGCCGCCTGTGCCATTTCTATATCGCGGGATTTGTCTTGGGTTTCCCATGTAAACCCCTCGCCCATGGCATAAAACGGGCAGATGTCGCTGAATTTTTCGGTAATCAGTTTTTTCTCGCCGCTCTCCATACCGCCTTTGATAAATTGCACCACCGCACAAGGCATATCCCACGCGATATGGCGAAAAATCATGCCAAAAGCAGCAGAGGATTTACCTTTGCCTTTACCAGTATGGGCAACAATCAGGCCTTTCTTCTCGGTCTTGGTGGCCATGATTTTATCACGCGCTGCCTTTTTCTTGGCCATTTTCATGTTGTGACGGGCCGTATCGGGATCAGTTGCCATTTTGTTGCCTTTGTGGGTATGCGGGGTTTCAGTTTAGGGAATGCGCAGATAAAAGGCTAGCTTAGCCTGTCCATCAACCGATGCCAGCCCAGAATGGCGGGCATAAACCACGGGTTGCCGGAATAAAACGGTTTGGTCTGAAAGTCGAGATTATCAAAATAGGTATGGCCTTTTTCAGTATCCCCCAGCATTTTATGGGCCAGTTTTTGGCCAAAATAACTGCTGCGCGTCACGCCTGATCCACAATATCCCATGGCATAATCCATACCATCCTGCTGGCCGATATGGGGGGCGTGATCAAAGGTATATGCCACCAAGCCCGACCAAACATGGCTGATTTTGGTGTCTTTCAACTCGGGGTAAACCTCACACATGGACCGGTGCAGGTTGCGCGCATTTGCGGCGGGGTTGTCGCGCAGGTTGCTGGCTCGACCGCCAAATATTATGCGCCTACCATCGGGCGAGGGCCGGTAATAGGCCACCATGCGGCGAGTGTCTCCATACATGCGGGATTTGGGCATCAGCCGTGCCATGATTTCAGCCGGTATCGGCTCGGTGGTGATAATTGCACTACGCAGCGGCAACACCCGTTTGCGAAACCATTGCAATTCTTTGCCCGTATAGCCATTGGTGCAAACCGCAACTTGGCTGGCCTGAACAGTGCCAAGACGGGTGGTGAGGGCAAACCCTTTTGTAATGCTCTGCACCGGCGTAAAGGGCAAAATAACCACCCCCGCCTTGCGCGCTACATCAATCAAGCCGTTATGATATTTGGCTGGGTTCAGCCCCGCATCCATTTGATAAACCACGCCGCCGGTAAACCGTTTTGATCCGGTTTCAAGATGTTGGTCTTTTTGGGAAACCATATGGGCAATGTCGCCACAAACCTTGTTTAGCCCCTCGATGCGTTCCTGGGCGGCATTAAAATGTTGAGCGCTAAGCGCACCCTGAAAACGGCCGGTGCGTTTCAGGTCAGCATTGATGTTTTCAGTTTCCAGAAAATCTGCCAGAAAATCGACAAACCCGATACTTTCGCGCAAAATTCCATGGGTGGTTTCCTCGCCATATTTCGCTATCAGCCCAGAAATCCCCAGCTTATGAAAACTTGGCCCCAACATGCCGCCATTGCGCGAACTGGCACCGATCCCCAATTGCCCCGCCTCAAACACGGTGACAGCGCGCCCCGCCCGGGCCAGAATAATCGCTGCATTAAGGCCACTATACCCAGCGCCAACAATGGCAATATCGGTTTTTTGCGGCTGGGTTTCGGGGATGGCATTTTCGCGCGGCGCGTCTTCCCACCAGAATGGTGTGTGTTTCATCACATAAATCCTATTCGGGCCAAGGTAACACAGTAATTTCCGGCCAGTGCGCGCAGCGCCCGCGCCGCCTTTTCCACATGGGTTTTGCGGTTATCCTGAACGGGATTGGGGCGGAGCGTCAACGTAAAAATGTCGCGCAGACCAAAGGGCGCATAAAGGTCAAACCCCTGATCGGACTGGCGCAAACCCACACAATGGGTTTTGCAGGCAAACGCATCAATGGCTGCTTCAACGTTTTGAAATGCTGTGATTTCTCGGCCAAAATGCTGCTGATACCACAGATGCACCCGCGCCTGATTGCGGATTTCAATTGGCGGGGTGGTGGCAAAACCTGTGGCAGATTTGATCACGCTGTTCTCACCCTCCCAACTCGTGTCGGGGTCAAAATAAAACAGGTCAATGTCTTTGACACCATAGGTTTTGGGCCGCCCTGTCAGGTGGTTCCAGACCGTATTATAAAGCGCGCCCGAAACGATGCGCCAGTTCGGCAGGTCAAGCGCTTGGGCGCGCGTCAAGGCGTGGCGCAGGAATGCGGTGTTGTTGACGATATCCAGAAAAGTGGCGCGGAGTTCGGCTTCAGGCAGGTGGGCATAGCGGAGGTGGGTCATAGCAGCCCACGCAATTTTTCCCGCAGCAATGCTACCAATTCCGGTTGCATATAGTCAAACCTGTCAGGCACGTTCAGGCACACCACCCGCTTGGTTTTTAACATGCTGCCAAACAGCGAAATCAGGCGTTTTTTCTGCCGCTGCTCCATCACGTAAATCACGTCAGCCCATTCGATATGTTCCGAAGACAATTTTTCATCAGCGTCATTGCTAAGCCCGGCAAAATCGGTTTCAACACCTGTCCGGTTGGCGCAAATATCTGCCGCAGTGGGGCTGCGCATTCGGGCTTTGCCGCAAATAAACAATGCCCGTGTCATGTAAACGCTTCTTTGTTTCTATAAATACTCATTCCAACAGCCCCGCCAGCACTGCCTTTGCCGAATTGCTGCGAGGCTGCCACAAGCCTCGATCAATGGCCTCCTGAAACCGTTCCGCCATTTCACGAAGCGCGGCCGGATTGGCATCAGCAATAAACACCCGTGTTTCTTCATCTTCCAGAAATGCCGCATGCACCAGATCAAAATGATGATTTTTTACCGCCCGCGTGGTGGCGGCAAAGGCAAACATATAATCGACCGTGGCGGCCATTTCAAACGCGCCTTTATAGCCGTGGCGTTTTACGCCTTCGATCCATTTCGGGTTCACCACGCGAGATCGGATCACCCGCGCCATTTCCTCGTCCAATGTGCGAATAACAGGCCGTTCAGGGCGGGAATGATCATTATGGTAAATCTTGGGGGCTTTGCCTGTCAGGTGTTCAATCGTGGCGGCGACTCCGCCTTCAAACTGGTAATAATCGTCTGAATCGAGAATATCATGTTCGCGATTGTCTTGATTATGCACGACCGCCTCGGCCTGCCCCAGCCGAGTTTCCAATGCATCGCGCGCGGCCTCGCCAGCTTTGCCGCCACCATATGCATAGCTGCCCCATTTTAAATATGCCTCGGCAAAATCGGATTTATCCTGCCAGATACGTTCATCAATCAAGGCCTGAAGCCCCGCGCCATAGGCACCCGGTTTTGATCCAAATATCCGGGCGGCATCTTCCCCACCCTTAAACCGCGCCGCAGCGGGGTTCATATCATCGGATTCATCCAGCAGCATCACCGCCCGAACGGCGCTGTCTATCAGATCAATTTGCGCCGGAAAGGCATCGCGGAAAAAACCGGATATGCGCAGGGTCACATCCACCCGTGGCCGATCCAGCACGCTTAGCGGAATAATTTCAAACCCCGAAACCCGATGGCTGGCCCCGTCCCATGTTGGTCGCACGCCCATTAGCGCCAGCATTTGGGCAATATCATCACCGCCGGTGCGCATATTGGCGGTGCCCCAAGCGGTTAAAACCATGCTGCGGGGCCAGTCGCCCTCATCCTGTAAATGCCGTTCAATCAACGCAAAAGCAGATTTCCAGCCCAGTTTCCATGCGGTTGGCGTTGGCAATGTGCGGCTGTCGATTGAATAAAAATTGCGCCCAGTTGGCAGCACATCCAGACGGCCTCGGGTAGGCGCGCCCGAAGGGCCGGGGGCTGTGAAGCGGCCCTTGAGGCCGTTGAGCAGTCCCCGCATTTCCTGCGGTCCGCAGCTCCGCAAGCTGGGCAAAACCCGCCCATGGATTTCCTCGACCACCAATTTTGTGTGTTTCCACATCGGGTCGGGTTCCAACCCTTCGACCAGCCGCCCAGATATCCATTCCAGCCGCTCGATGCTGTCGCCCAATGTGCGCCAAACATCGCTTGATGCAGCCCGCAAGAATTTATGGCGCGGCCCGTTATAAACATCGCCCATCTGGCAATCCAGCGGGTCAAACCCCATTTCCATGTCGTCCGCCAAAGCCCGCAGCAATGAGGCATCGCCCGCTTTGCCCATACCGCGCGGCACCCGCACCAGCGCCACGGCCAAGTCGCGTTCCAACCTGCCATCGGGGGATTGGCCGAAAATATGCAAACCATCCCTGATCTGGCTTTCTTTCAATTCACACAGATAATTATCAATCTGGTTCAGGGCGTTGTCTTCATCCGCCCAATCCACGCCTGCGTCTTCATCCAGCCGTGTGGCTTTTGACAGGTCAAGTATCTGCTCACGCAGCAGTTTTAAGCGCCGCGGGTCCACCCCTGCGGCCTCGTAATATTCATCAACCAACCCTTCCAAAT